>JAFATZ010000075.1 GCA_019243675.1 Ktedonobacteraceae bacterium
ATGCTCGTTTCATTTCGATGCTCTCGTACAAAGCGGAACTGGTAGGCATTCGTGTCATTCTCACGGAAGAGTCCTACACGTCAAAAGCTAGTTTCCTTGATCGTGATGAGATGCCGGTCTATGACCCCAACCAGCCAGAGAAACCGAAATTTAGCGGCAAGCGGATCAAGCGCGGGTTGTATCGTGCAGCAGATGGCACGCTGATCAATGCCGACTGCAACGGGTCGAGCAACATCATACGAAAAGTAGCCCCTGATGCTTTCCAACAAGCGGAGGGGGTAGAGGATGGGAAAGGCCACAAGCTGGTAGTCCATCCAGTGAGGTTGTCGTTCCCCTCACCAAGCCAGAAGGCTAGCAATGGCGGAAGCAAGCGGTCAAGAGAACGCTACAAAACGCTATGAAACGCTCTGTTTTTTGGAACTATGTGAGCTATCAGGATTTTGCATACCAGCCAGCTTCGCTGACTTGCCGTAGTAGTATACTGCGTGATGACCCAAGTGCCGTGCCCAGCAACAGAGATGCACTGAAATTTCATATGAGCAATGTGGGAGAAGACACAATGTTACGTTCGCACTATCATGAGAATTGACATTTGAAAGGACGGCCCTGAATAGGCACTTTTGCAGCCGCCATGACTCACCACCGCAATGGTAAAGAGTAAACCTGTCAAGCTGAAAGGAACCGCCATGGATACCCCCCAAATGTCCCCAGGAAGCATCCTGAGTCAGATGCTGCTAGGAAACCGCGTTCAGCAAGCAATTTACGTCGCTGCAAAGCTCGGCATCGCCGATCTGCTGAAGGATGGCCCGAAGGGGAGCGAGGAGCTAGCGCAGGCTGCTGGAGCTCACGCAGAGTCGCTCTATCGACTGCTACGTGTCCTTGCAAGCTTCGGCGTCTTCTCCGAGGATGAGCAAGGCCGTTTTGAACTGACGCCCCTTGCCTCTCTCCTGCGGAAAGGAACGCGCAATTCGAAGCGTGCTTTCGCGCTGTGGTCCGGAGGCGTGAGTTACCAATTGTTCGGCGCTCTGGAATACAGTGTGCTGACAGGCGAGCCTGCGTTCGATCACCTCTTTGGCTCGGAATTCTTTGAGTACCTGGCGCAGAACCCTGACGTCGGCATCGTCTTCGACGAGTTCATGTCCCGGCAGACGGCACCGATCGGCCCCGTTGTAGCGGCCTATGACTTCTCAGGAGTCAACACGGTGGTGGATGTGGGGGGGGGACGCGGTGAGCTCCTAGCTGCTATACTGAGCGCTCATCCCACGCTGCGAGGCGTACTCATCGATCATTCCCGAGTGATCCAAGGAGCGAAAAGCGTGCTAGAGGCTGCGAACGTGGCGGACCGTTGTGAGACCGTCTGCGGAGACATCCTTGAGTCAGTACCGTGCAACGGTGATACATACATTCTCAAGAATATCACGCACGGTCTTAACGATGACGATGCCATCCGCGTGCTTAGGAACTGCTATCGGGCGATGAATGACGGGGCAAAGTTGCTCCTGATCGAGTTCTTGATGCCACTAGGCAATGACCCGTTCCCTGGCAAGCTCATGGATCTATTGATGCTCGTGGGGAGTCACGGAGGCCGCGAGCGCACCGAGGCTGAATTTCGGACACTCTTCGCCGCAGCGGGCTTGCGGCTGACGAATATCCTGACGACCAAGTATGCCTACAGTCTAATCGAGGCGAGGGCTGCCTAGAACGCCAGCCAGTTGCTAGATATGCTCCGCGTGAGAAAGGGAACTTATGCACCTGCCTGTTGCACGAAGAGATATTGTGACCGAGACCCACTTTGGGATAACGGTCGAAGACCCTTATCGTTGGATGGAGGACTGGAAGGGAGAGGAGCTTCAGAATTGGCTCAAGGCCCAGGGAGCCTATAGCGAGGCATATCTGAGGGCTCTGCCTGAGCGGGATGCACTGCTGAAACGGATCACAGAGTTAGATGACATCTCCCCTCACTTGAGCTCCTTTCAAGTAGCAGGAGGGCGCTACTTCTACCTGCGCCGTGATCCCGGTGAGGGAGTGGCCAAACTTGTTGTTCGTATAAGCTTAGATGCGCCAGAACAACTGCTCTTTGATCCGAACACATTGAAGGACGAAGTTCATACTTCGCTCGATTGGTACGTCCCTTCACAGAATGGGCAGTGTGTGGCCTACGGTCTTTCATATGGAGGATCAGAGGAGAGTACACTTTATGTGTTGGAAGTCGAGAGCGGCAAGACTCTTGATCTCGCGATCAGTCGCACACAGTTCGCGAACGTCAACTGGTTAGAAGATCATCGCTCGTTCGTCTACAATCGCTTCCCTAAGCAACCTGCTGATGCGCCAGAAATGGAACGGTACTGTGATAGCCAGGTGTACCTCCATCGCCTGGGGAACGATCCAGAACAAGACCCGGTCGTCTTCGGAGCAGGTGTTAGTGCAGGAGTAGAGATCAGTCGTCAAGATTTTCCATTCCTCTTCACTACTCCGCTATGTGACTGGGTCATGGGACTGATTATGCATGGTGCGAAAAAGGAAGTGACCCTCTATACTGCGCCTCGCACTATTCTAGCCGAACCGACGGTTGGTACCTGGATACTCATTGCAGGGATTGAGGACATGGTTACTGGCTTCGCTGCACTAGGTGATACCATCTATCTCAGGACACATAAAGATGCTCCACGTTCCAAAATCATTGCCACCTCCCTTATGGAGCCTGACTTAGCAAACGCCTCCATTGTCGTACCAGAGGGGAAGATGGTACTCGAGAATCGCCGAGGAGATGATGCTGCCCTGCTTACCATTGCCGGTGACTACCTGTTAACGCTTGATCTTGATGGCGGCATTCACCATTTCCGGCGTGTGAAGATAAGTAGCGGAGAGGTCGAACAGGTTCCTCTCCCTTTCGCAGGCACTGTTATCTCCTTCGTCAACGAGCCAGGAAGTCCAACGGTTCTCATGCAGATGACCAATTGGACAACTTCACCGCGTATCTACCTCTATAATAGCTCTCAGGAAACGATACAGGATACCGGATGGATTCGACCATCACCACTTGATTTTAGCAATATAGAGGCTCATGAGATGCGAGCCCCTGCTAAAGATGGCGCATTGATTTCAATATCGATCATTCACAGGCGAGGATTGGCACTGGACGGCAATCATCCGACGCTCCTCACGGGCTACGGTTCCTATGGTCTTAGCATGATGCCCTTCTTTTTGGGTCCCCTGCTTGCCTGGTTTGAGCGAGGTGGTGTATACGCTATCGCACACATACGTGGTGGCGGTGAATACGGCGAGGGATGGCACACAGATGGGCAAAAGCTCAAGAAGCAGAACACTATTGATGATTTCATTATCTGTGCAGAGTACCTGATCACAAAGAAGTACACGCGCCCAGAGCGACTCGCAGGTCTGGGAACCAGTGCTGGTGGCATTCCCAGTGGTGGTGCACTGGTACAACGGCCTGAGCTCTGGGCGGCTATGTTGATGCGCTCTGCAGTAATCAACATGGTGCGATTTGAATTCTCAGAGAATGGTCCGCCTAATATACCCGAGTTTGGCAGCGTGAGTACCGAAGAGGGCTTTAGAGGCTTATTGATCATGGATTCATATATAAAAGTAAAGGAAGGAGTGAATTACCCCGCAGTACTCCTTACAGTTGGGCTAAATGACCCGCGCGTGGTTATCTGGCACGCAACGAAGATGGCAGCTCGCCTTCAAGCTGCAACAGCATCGGGCAGACCTGTACTGCTTCGCGTCGAGTTACAGGCCGGACATGGTTTTGGTTCCACCAAGCAGCAGCTAGAAGAGCGAATGGCAGACGAGATGGCCTTTTTGTTACAACAGATGCAGGTGTCATGACCGAGTGCAAGGCACATCGGCCTGGTTTGCCTTGCTTGCAAAAACTCGTCTTCAGCAGGAGTGTAGCGCTCCAACTAGCAATCTGCAACAGAACCCTGATAGGAGCCACGTTCTATGTCTTGAACTGCCATGGGGCTGCTGGCACCCAGCAGGCGCTGTTTACACGTTCTAGGAGGCTTGAAACCCGAGGATCATGCGGTAGGCTAACCAAATCGCTGCGGACAACGGCGGCCGGGATCCCCGCCTTGAGGAGAAGCGGCTCCCATTCGTCGGCAGGTCGGCTGCGCAACCGCTCAGTAATGATTTGCTCGAGTGCATCCTCACGCGAGGCTCCGAGGCCGCAGGTCGCTGCCAACCGCCGACGCGCCTGCTCATTGTCTACGGCCACGATCAGGAAACCGTCGGCGGTCTCGATTGGTCGGTCAAGAAGACCCCACTCTGGCCTCCCCAGGCGTCTGCTGGTCTCCTGTCGGCTGGCTATAGCCCTCAGAATATGAGCCTGGTGCACTAGAGCACCGGCAAACAGGGAGGTGTCCACCCTGGAGCCTTTCCCGGTGCGTTCCCGTAGGTAGAGGCCCGCGAGTATCCCCTCGCATGCAAGCAGGCCGCCAGTCACGTCGACGAGCGTGAGGCGTGAGGGGAACGGTGACTCGTCTGCAGGGTTAAGGCCTTCGCCACATGCAGCGTAGGCTTGGATGAGATAGTCCCCCGCGATTGGAGTAGGCGGATTCGCGGTCCTGCCCCACCCGGATGCGTGTGCATAGACGAGTCCAGGGTTAGTTCGCGCTAGGTTCGGGAAGTCTAACCCCAGCGCCTCAGCTCTTCCTGGACCCCAGTTATGCAGGAAGACGTCCGCTTGGCCTACGAGGTCCGCGATCTGAGCTAGCCCTTCGGGGCGCTTGTAGTCGATCTCGACTATCCGCTTCCCTCGGTTATAGGCGAGATAGGCAGCTCCGTAAGAGCCAGCCAAGGGGGGTCCGTATCGCCCCATATCGCCTCCAGGTGGCTCCACTTTGATGACATCAGCGCCGAGTTGCCACAGGAGGAGGCCAGCTAAAGGACCTTGCAGCCGCGAAGTAATCTCGACCACTCGAAGGCCTGCGAGGGGAGCGCCTATGAAAGGGCGGCCGGGCTGAGGCTCCCGCTTTGTTTCGCTGGGGCAGATTGTCCAGGGCAATACGGGACGCATTTCGGAGTACTCTCGAGGAAGAGCCCCTCCTTCTTCCTCTCTCAGTTCGGCAAGCAGTTCTCGATAGGTGCGCACGCAACAGAGCGCCATTCGGCACGTAGCTGCCGCGCAGCGCATCTCTTCCAGAGTGTGTCGCACGGTCGCCTCATGGAGAGCAGCGGGGAGTGAGCAACTGGCAGTCAGGTACCGATACACGTAATCCGACCACGCCTCCTCCGGGATGCCTTGCTCGACCTTCAGATGTCTCCAGAATGCGTTCCAGGCATCGAAGGTGAGCGCTTCGAGTTCCACCCAATGTCCATCCGCAGTGCGGAAGGGGGGTCCCGCAGCAGCTCCTGAAGAGAGGAATGAGAACTCATCGGCGCAGGTTGCCATCGCTAGATGGTGGCACAAGAAGAGGAGGCTACTGTGGAGTACGGATGTTTCGACTCGCTGCACCTGATAGCCGCGGCTCATGCCAATAAGGGCCGCGAGCACTCCCTGAGTGGCGATAATCCCGGTTGCCACGGAAGCGAGCTCAAGGCCCAGGCGTCGAGGGGTGCGCTGATCTCTGCCGTGGACCGCCATGAGCCCGGACAAGGCCTGAATCAGTATCTCAGCGCCTTGTGCCAATGGTTCCGGCCGACTCGGGTTCCCCCAGTGGATGGTGCAGTCGATGCCACCAGTAGCAGGAGAGCCGTCGCCAACGGCACAGGTCGGTCGCAATGCCAACTTCCCGACTTCGTGGGGATCGACGTCGTTTTTCTCTCTGCCTGGACGTCCTGCCTCCCGGCGAGCGCCGAGCAATATCAGATGTTCGGCGCAAATCGCGATCGGCAGTTGGGTACTCCCCCTAGCGGTCACCATCAAGCCCTCAAGGAGGGGGGGAACTCCATCTCGTGTCAACATAGACTCACCTCTGTTGAAGGCTTTGCCGGGTCGTTTTCATGACCTCTGCCCGTAACCTTTCTAAGTCTACTTTGCCAATTCGCGTCCTGGGGATGGTATACAGGATGCATAACTCCTCTGGCAGCTTATAAGGGGCAAGCATACTGCTGAGAACCATGCGCACCTGCTTAAGGCTTGGCTCCTGCTCGGCCATCGGCACGACACAAGCGCAGACAGTTTCGCCCAGGATCGGGTTGGGTAGCCCGATAACTGCCCCATCGGATACCCCCGGGCATTCCAGCAGGGCGGCTTCGACCTCGACAGGATCGATTTTCAACCCACCTCTATCGATCTGATGTTTCAGCCTCCCAAAGACGTAGAGCCGACCCTCATCGTCGAGGCGTCCAAGGTCGCCTGAGTAATACCAGCCGTTTCCACTCTCGATGGTGTCCCGC
>JAFATZ010000134.1 GCA_019243675.1 Ktedonobacteraceae bacterium
CCGTTGCGCACAATGGCCTTTTCCTGCAAGCGGCCCACGGCGAGAATGGCAACCTCGGGAGCATTGATGATGGGCATACCACTGCCGCCGCCGAAACTGCCAATGTTGTTGAGGGTGAAGCTACTGCCGGATAGCTCGGGCAGGGTAAGCGTACGGCTCTTGGCACCCTCTACCAGGTGTTCGAGCTGCTGAGCTATCTGTACCAGGGTCAGTTGATCGGCATTGCGCAAGACGGGTACGAGCACCCCTTCGGGTGTATCCGTGGCAATGCCAACGTGACAAGAGCGCTTGTAGACGATCTCACGCCGCTCCTCGTCAAAGTGTGCATTGAAGATGGAGATTTCCTTGAGCACGGGTATGAGCAGTTTAACGAGCAAAGGTATGTAGGTGAGGCGCACGCCGCGCTGCTCTGCCGTCGGTTTGAGTGCTTGACGTAACGCGACCAGTTCAGTAGCATCCACCTCGTCGAATGTGACAGCGTGTGGAATAGTGCGCCAGGCATGCTCCATGCGTTCAGCAATGCGGCGACGCAGGCCAGTAAGCGCCTGCCGCTCATCCGTAGCGGGCGTTGTGATAGGAGGCATGGATGTCGGAAGTGTAGCGGTAGGTGCCGTGCTCGTTGTTGCGCTTGCACCGTTGGTTTGTGCTGTCGTAGGCGGCTGAGGTGTATGCACGACGGTGGTAGCAGGAGCAACGGTGGTTAAAGTGGCGACTTTCATGCGCGATGCATAGTTCTGCACATCCTCCATCGTAATACGCCCCGAAGGCTGAGACGATGGTACCTGCTCAAGATCAATACCCAACTCGAAGGCGTGTTTGCGCACAGCCGGAGCAGCTTGGGCACGATGTCTCGCCGTGCTGGTCGTATTGGAGATGGTTGCTGGCGGATCAACTACTTGTGTTGCTGTTGCAACCACCGATTGCGCACGTAAAGTTTCCATTGCAGGTGTCTCACTTGCCGCCTGCACTCTATTACTCGTTTTAGACACCCCCGCGCCTATGGAGGAATCAAAAGTCACAAGCACTTGGCCCTGTTTTGCCATTGTAGCTTCTGGCACACGAATATCGGCAACACGTCCCGCAATCGGTGAGGGAATTTCGACGACGGCTTTGTCTGTCTCTACCTCGACCAGAGGTTGGTCCCGCTTCACGAGGTCGCCGGGTTTGACGAGCCAACGGCGTATCTCGGCTTCATGCATCCCTTCACCCAGGTCGGGCAGTTTGAACTCTTGCATGATGCTCTCCTCTTAAGAACGATCATATAGTATGCCCTTTCCACCTGCTCTCACCGTAATCATACCACGTGTTTTGTGTCCTGAAAAGTAGCCCCGACAATAAAAACAGAGGAACATCCTGACTAAAGCAAGATGTTCCTCTGTTTTTGTTTATCGGCTACTAGCAAACAACCACGGTGCCTCTTGCCTACGCCGTTCCTCGTAGGCGGCGATTTCGTCGCCATGTGAGAGCGTCCACCCTACGTTGTCCAGACCCTTGAGCAGCGCTTCCCTTCTGAAGGAATCGAGGTCGAAGTGCAAAACGCGCTGCGTAGGGGTGGTGACGGTTTGGGCGGCGAGGTTCACAGTGAGTGTGTAGCCCTCGCTGGCTTCGACTTCGGCGAACAGCTCGCGTACGGCGGCTTCGTCGAGGGTGACGGGTAGGATGCTATTGTTGAAGCAGTTGTTGTAGAAGATGTCGGCGAAGCTGGGGGCGATGAGACAACGGAAGCCGTACTGCAGCAGTGCCCACGGTGCGTGTTCACGCGATGAGCCGCAACCGAAGTTGTCGCCAGCCAATAGAATGCTAGCACTCTGGTAGCGCGGCAGGTTGAGCACGAAGTCCGGGTTGGGCGTATTCTCATCGCCACCTAGGTAGCGCCAGTTGGAGAAGAGTCCTTTGGCAAAACCTGTACGCTTGATGGATTTGAGATAGCGGGCAGGGATGATCTCGTCGGTATTGACGTTTACGCGGTCTAGTGGCATAACAATGCCAGTGTGCGTGGTGAATGCTTCCATAAGTCTATAGCTCCCGTATATCTACGAAATGTCCGGCAACAGCAGCGGCAGCTGCCATAGCTGGGCTAACAAGATGGGTGCGGCCACCGCGTCCCTGGCGACCCTCGAAGTTGCGATTGCTGGTTGAGGCGCAGCGCTCACCTTCGCTGAGACGATCACCGTTCATGGCAATACACATACTGCACCCCGCCTCACGCCACTCAAAGCCCGCCTCACGGAACACATCGGCCAGACCCTCCTCCTCCGCCATGCGGCGCACCTGCATAGAACCTGGCACCACTAGGGCACGCACATGTGGCGCGACGTGCTTGTTCTTCACATAGCTGGCGGCCATACGCAGATCCTCGATGCGCGAATTAGTGCAGGAACCAATGAAGACAGTATTTAGCTCAATATCAGTAACCTTCTGTCCGGGATGCAGACCCATGTACTTCAATGCACGCTCGTAGCTCTGACGCTCCAGGGCGTCGCTCTCCTGCGAGGGATCAGGTACAGCACCGTTGACATCGAGGACCATGCCGGGGTTGATGCCCCAGGTGACCTGCGGCCCCAAGTTGCTTACGTCGATGTCATGCACGGCATCAAAGTGGGCAGTGGGATCACTGGCGAGTTGTCGCCACACGGCTACGGCCTGCTCAAAGAGTTCGCCTTGCGGTGCATAGCGGCGTCCTTTAATATAGGCAAACGTTGTCTCATCGGGCGCTACCATACCAGCACGTGCGCCCGCTTCGATAGCCATATTGCAGAGTGTCATGCGCCCCTCCATTGAAAGGTTGCGCACCGTCGAGCCGCTGAACTCGATTACATGCCCTGTGCCGACGTTCGTACCTAGCTCA
>JAFATZ010000194.1 GCA_019243675.1 Ktedonobacteraceae bacterium
GTAGTCGGTCACCCATCTCAAGATGCATTGGTTGCATAATATAACCTGTGCTTTATAATATACTGTTCGACAGCTTCTGGTGTCTGATATTTAATCGGTCTGCCTTGCGCGACACGTTGCCGCAAGTCGGTTGACGAAATCGCCAACTGTGGCGCGGGTACAACAAGCAGACGCTGTCCGATACCAGGTACACGTGTCTCCAAGGTCTCACTCTGTTCAACATCTTCCACATATCCAGGACGCTTCACAGCAACCAAGTGTGTCAACAGGGTGAGAATCTCCGTCGGTCTATGCCATGTATGAAATTCTTCCAAGCTGTCCCAACCTATAACAAAGTAAAGTGCCGTCTGTGTTCCCCATTGCGCACGTAAATGCCGCAGTGTATCTACCGTATAGGATGGCCCCTCCTGCTCCACTTCTATGTGTGAGCAGGTGAAATATGGATTTGAAGCAATAGCCAACTGTACCATCGCTAGGCGATGCTGTGCCTCAGTAATGATCTGCCCAGGTTTGTGAGGTGGCTGTCCTGTTGGAATAAACACCACCTCTGAGAGATGCAGGCTAGTGCGTACCTCCTCTGCGATCACAAGGTGACCATAATGGATAGGATCAAAGGTGCCACCGACCAGACCTATGCGCCGTATCGTTGACGCTGTACTATACCCTTGCAACGTGCATAACTCCTAAAAAAGCAACCTGCGCCACCATCCGTACTATCTGCGGCCTATACGTCTCCGGCTGCATCTTTTATGGTCAACTCTGCGTTGGGTAAGAGAGTGTGCAGTGCGCACATCACTTCAGTAACTGTACTGAACTGGTTGTTGGCAATCCAGAAGCGTACGGTAAAGACAACTCCCTCACTTGTAATACTACTGAGCGTGACTCGCGGTTCCGGCTTGGCCGTCACGCTCTCAAGTTGTTTAAGCACTGTGAGAATCTGGCCTACTGTCTCGTCTTTGAGGTATGCAGCCTCGGGCATGCTCACAGTGAGTGTTGCACGCCGCTCATTATAAGACGTATTGTTGACAACAGCGTTGCCGAAGATGAGCGAGTTGGGAATGGTCACCTCCTCACCGCTCACAATGCGGAGTTTCGTGGCACGCAACTGCACATCCTCTACCGTACCTGTATAAGTTTCACCACCATCGGTCGTGCAGATCTGATCGCCAATATGAAAGGGACGCTCGATCAGAATATAGAAACCCGCCACCAGGTCTTTCAAAATGTCTTGTACAGCAACTGCAAGAGCAACAGTGAGGATGCCAATAAACGCAGCGGGTACCGCAATGGGTATCTGTAAGATAGAGAGAATCCAAAAGACAGTCAGAGCAAGAATAATATAGTAGAAGATGCGGCCAACAAGCGTGCGAATATTGATATCAATGCGGTTCTCACCTAGACCACGAATGATCAATGTCCTAGCTGTCCTTGCAACTCCTACGCCTAAGGCAATGAGCAAAAGGGCATAGACGAGATTGAGAGTAAGTGCAGGGAGGTTTGCTATTGGAAACAAGCTGTTGATGTTTGGCCAGGAAGCAGAGAGTTGGATAGGCTTCCAAATAATCGCTGCTACAAAAGCGGCCACAATCAGAGGAGGGAATACAATCACTACACCGAAGGTCTGGATGAGCCAATTGTCGAGTACTGTGCGTTTGAGGCGGCGTACGAGAATACGACGCAAAAACAAACCAAGACCAAGTGCGACCAATAGAGTGAGTCCAATAAGAATGATGCCTAGCGTATTTTCCATAGAAATATCTGAAAACCCAAATCCTTGTGTGAAGTACTCTTTTTGCGCATTATAGCACTTCTGTGCAAGCATGGGGTAGGCATCGCTCGGACCACGGGCATGCTGTGCCTTTATATCCTTCTGTTGTAGGATACACCTCGAACTCGGCTAATAAGCTAACAAGAACACAAAGAGGAAGCCCGACAACATTGAGATAGCAACCTGCAATACGTTCTGTGGGCTGGAAGGATGGATGCTGAATGCCGTAGGCACCCGCCTTATCCAGTGGGTCTCCTGTGGCAATATAGGCGTCAACCTCTTGCTCACTATAAGGGCGCATGAGCACAGGTGTATCGCCTAGCGCTGCTCTTATTTGAAGCTTCCCCCTCATTGTCGTACAGACGACAACCCCCGTCACCACGTGATGCCAGCGACCGCGCAATGAAAGCAGTAGTTCGCGTGCATGAGCCGCGTCACGAGGTTTGCCCAGTTCTTTGTCATCTAGCAGCACAGTCGTATCGGCGGTAATGACGACACGGTGTGCTGCTTCTGGTAGAGTAAGTGCTGCCATCGCCTTATGGTGGGCAGTCCACAGACCTAGCTCTTCTATAGAACCTTGATAACGCGCTTGAGCTGCATCCTCATCGGTTGGTGCAATAGCGACTGCACAAGGAAGACCGATTTTTGTAATAATCTCTCTGCGCCTTGGTGAAGCTGAGGCCAGGAGTAAGCGCGGCTCTATCATTATCACTGTCAATCTTTGCTGTCCACT
>JAFATZ010000115.1 GCA_019243675.1 Ktedonobacteraceae bacterium
CAAGGCAGACCGATTAAATATCAGACACCAGAAGCTGTCGAACAGTATATTATAAAGCACAGGTTATATTATGCAACCAATGCATCTTGAGATGGGTGACCGACTACGCTTGCGCAAGCAGCATCCCTGCGGCGGCTTTGATTGGGAAGTGGTACGCTTGGGGGCAGATATCGGGCTACGTTGTGAAAAATGTGGACGCCGTGTCTTGTTGCCACGCTCAGAAATTGAGCGTCGCACCAAACAGATGCTACCGCGTATCGTAAAAACTGACGAGGATTTGTAACGGCGACTTTTCAATTGCCCTAACAAGGAGATATGGGAAACATGACTATGGTACCAGCCATGCCACATGGAGGTTTTCTCACCCTTCTCAAGAAGAGAAATTTTCTCAAACTCTGGCTGGCCCAACTCATCTCAATGACTGTTTTCAATGCTTCAAATTATGCCATACTCGTCTTGATAGAGGAGGTCACTGGCTCAACCACCCTGGTTGGACTCGCTATTATCTGCTTCAGTCTACCAGCTCTGCTCTTCGCTGCCCCCGCTGGCGTTTTCGTAGACCATATGAATAAGCGCCGTGTGCTCTGGGGTAGTAATTGTTTGCGCGCCATTGCTACCTTCATCTTTGTCATCTCGCTACTCACAGACCGCCACCAACTCGTGCCTATCTATCTACTCACCTTCCTGATTTCAGCTATTAGTCAATTCTTCACGCCAGCGGAAGGATCAGTCATTGCGCTGCTGGTCGGTGAAGACGAACTGGTACCTGCGTTATCACTCTTCAATATTACGTTTATGCTTTCACAGGCTCTGGGCTTCATTGTTGTTGCTCCGCTTGCCTTGAGCCTTCTGCCCACATTTACACTTTTCCGTCTGACTATCCACCCGGTCGATCAACTCTATGCTCTTGTAGCGTTGCTCTACCTTGTATGTGCGGTGCTCATTGCGCTCATTCCGCAAGCGAGTTTCTCAAATGAAACAGGTAGCAGTAAGGGTCGTTTAGCTGGTACGCAGCCAATTGGCATCATAGGCAATATATGGAGCGAGATACGCCAGGGCTGGAGTTTTGTGCGCAGCAACAAGCCACTTTTTCTTGCAGTCATTCAGCTCTCCTTTGCAGGGGTGCTCTTACTGGTCATTGGAGAGCTTGCCACACCTATCGTTACGAAGTTGCTGCAACTCCCTGCTAAGTCTTTGGCTCTCATCTTTGCACCTGCAGGTATAGGACTGGTCGTCGGCTCGGTATTGATGCCGCGCATTACAAAGCACCTGGGAAAATCGCGTGCTGTTTTCAGCGGCACTGTTGTTCTCACACTTGTCGCACTGCTTCTACCACTCACTACTCTGCTTGCACGTGTACTACAACCTCATGGCTGGAACGCAAATCCACTGCTTCTGCTCACCATTGCAATTTTTATGTGTATAGCGGGATTCGCGCTAGATTTTATTAACATTCCAGCACAAGCGGCGATCCAGGAACAAACACCAGACTGGATCAAGGGACGCGTGCTCGCCCTGCAACTCGTGCTCTACAATGCGTGCTCCATTCCCGTTATCTTGTTCATCGGAGTGGTGGCTGATGCCTTCGGCCTCGACCGTGTACTTTACCTGTTATCGCTATGTATCATTGCTTTTGGCGTGTGGGGCGTGTATTATGAACACAAGCATAGTCAGTCTATCGCAGCAGCCGATGTAAGAGACAAGCAGGAAGAGCCAGAGTCAGACAAAATAGCACAGTAATATGCAACAAATGCACTTTGACCCAGCACTTATAGCCCAGATTGCCCCCTATCAGCCCTGGCTGCTTATAGGCACAGTGCTGCTACTCTTCATGCTGCTCCGATTCACGCGTAAGGCTCTGCGCAAACGCGTTGACGAGGTCGGTTTTCGCCTCATGAGGGAAAAGGGCCTGCTTATCTGGTTCTGGCTGAATGCGCCAGGGGTGATCATTCATGAAATGAGCCATGCGCTTGTTGTACTTCTTTTCTATCCTTTTCACTTTCGCATTACGAGCATCACATTTTTCCGCATTAAACCGCTAGTACAACGAAGCTCAGGGGGTCGTGTGGTAAGAGCTGGAGGACGGCAATCACTGCAACTGGGAGAGGTACAATATGTTAGGCCACAGGGCAGCTTTATAAGCTACGTCGGCGACGGCTTCAGCGGTATCGCTCCTCTCTTTGGTGGTGTTGTCATGTTCACAGTGCTCTACTGGATCGCTACAGGCTATAACTTGTGGGACATGCCTATCGACATTCACCAGCATTTACAATTGCTTCGCCCCGGCTGGCCATGGTGGACGCTCATCTTCACTCCCTACCTCATACTTACCGTCACCTCCGAACTGTGGCCTAGCCGTCAAGACTGGTATGGCGCACGCTGGCTGACTGCTACTCTCGCACTAGTTGTGCTGCTAGCACTCATCATTCTTTGGTACTTCAAACATCTTGACGCCTTGCTCCAGTTTTCTGCACTCATCGCCTCACGCCTCGATTTTGCTCTGCTGATCCTCGTGTTACTTGACGTTATTTTTCTTATTGTAGCTGAACTCTGTGTCAGAGCAGCGTGCCATTAGACACAAAAAAGAGAAAACCATGCGCATAGCCACCACTGTCCAACAAATGAGGGACGCACGCATAGAATGGGCGGTATCCAACGAAGTCGGATTTGTGCCCACAATGGGATATCTCCACGAGGGACATCTTTCGCTCGTGCGCCACGCTAGAGCGGAGAACAAGCTAGTCGTAGTGAGCATTTTCGTGAACCCAACACAGTTTGCACCGCACGAAGACTTGGAACGTTATCCTCGTGATGTACCGCGTGATCTGCAACTGCTCGAAGCTGCTGCCGTAGATATTGTATTC
>JAFATZ010000361.1 GCA_019243675.1 Ktedonobacteraceae bacterium
TTGCCTGGCATGATGGAGGACCCCGGTTCATTGGCGGGCAGCAGCAGTTCGTGAATCCCGGTGCGTGGGCCCGAGCCTAGCCAGCGTAGATCATTGGCGATCTTAAACAAGGTGACCGCCGCCGCCTTCAGCCCTCCGTGTGCGCGCGCCATGCGATCGAGCGTACCCTGGGCAGTGAACTTGTTGGGTGCCGTCTGGAAAGGTGCGCCTGTCATCGAGGCGATCTCCTTGGCCACCTCCTCGCCAAAGCCAAGTGGAGCATTCAGCCCGGTACCGACAGCCGTCCCTCCCATGGCTAACTTCAGCAAGCCATCGGTCGCGTGCTCGACCTCAACGATAGCATCATCGAGCGCGCCCACGTAACCGGACCACTCTTGGCCAACGGTCAGTGGAGTGGCGTCTTCTAGGTGCGTACGACCGATCTTGACCACGTTGGCCCACTGCTCCGACTTACGCTCGCAGGCCGCACGGAGCCGCTTGAGAGCGGGGATCGTCTTCTCTGTCGCCATCTTGTAGGCGGCGATGTGCATGGCGGTCGGGAAGGTGTCATTGCTCGACTGGCCCATGTTGACATGGTCGTTGGGGTGGATCGGCTCCTGTGAGCCGAGCGTCCCACCGACCAACTGGATGCAGCGGTTAGAGATGACCTCGTTGACGTTCATGTTGGACTGGGTCCCTGAGCCAGTCTGCCAGACGTAGAGCGGGAAGTTGTCGTCCAGCACCCCGCTGATAACCTCATCGCACACGCGCTGGATCAACTGGCCCTTCCACGTGGGCAGGCGACCAGCACGGGTGTTGACGATGGCCGCAGCCTTCTTCACGTAGCCATAGGCGTGATAGACCTCCTTGGGCATGCGGTCGTTGCCGATATTGAAGTGCTCTAGGCTGCGTTGGGTTTGGGCACCCCAGTACCGATTGGCCGGAACCTCAACGTCGCCCAGGCTGTCGAACTCGCGCCGCATTCCAGTGGCATCGAGGCCGATGGGCAGATCGAGGATCTTGGGTGCTTGGTCGCTGGCTTTTTGTGGTGAAACGGATGGTTGCGGTGTACTTTCCATGTGCGTCTCCTTTGTGATCCGATTGGCTTGTTTCGCTCCTCCACGCCCTCCTAGCGTTTGTTTTGCCCCCAATAATATGCTCACCTCATAAGGGAGTGTGGCCATGCGAACAGGGGAATCTTCGAGAACGACGTACAGTCGAGTGGTCATAGCCTCTTTCTTTTGCCTTTTCTTTATCCCGCTACCGCTTACTGGAGTCCAATCGTCAAAAGGGCTAGCTGGCTCAAGCCAATTCCATAAACCAAACCACTTTTCTTTCCTCCTCTCTTTGGAACAAATCTACATATTGGGTTATACAACAATTTATTTATTGTATACAAGGGTGTATGGAGAATGAAGAGGTTTTTAAGCATATAGAAATAAATGGCAGAGGTGTATGGGAGTCGAACCCACCAAGGACCGCGCCGAGCGACCCTCCAGCCGTTTTGAAGACGGTGAGACCCACCGGAGTCCCTACACCTCCTTATGTGTGCCGTTGTATTGTGCCATTCATGCTTTGCTCTGTCAAGGTCGTCAGCCTGAAACTTCTGCCTTGCTCTTCGCGTGAAAGATACAGAGAGAGGAGTACACTATGAGCACCGAGTACGATCAGAGCAATAGTAGCAGTGACCGGCAGCAGACGCAGGACGCTGATCTGCCGCTGACTAGCACACGCCGCGATGGCACAATTCAAGATCAAAGCTATCAACCTAGACCGCCTGACTCTGGTACACAATCATACAATTCTTCAGGGCAGAGCGAAAATGGTGGCTATAGCCAGCCAGAGAGCAGAGGTGATCGCTCACAGGGTGATGCTACGCAGCCGCAGAGTGGAGGCACTCAGGATACTGCTAGCCAGGGAGACGATGATATAAAGCTGCGCGATGGCTACAAGGATACGCAGGGGATGGGCTACGATCAACACAGGAATGCCGATCAAGCGCAGCAAGGCTATGATCCTGCTCATAGCGGCGTGAGACATGCACAGAATCAGCCTGGTAAGCAGGTGGATACCCCTGGTCGTGAGACAGGTTCAGCTTGGGGCGAAGATCAGCAGATGGGCTATAGCACTGATACGCCAGATCGTAGAAATCCGGCGAACTAGCAAGTATGGTGACTGCACGTGCAGGAACGACAAAACGTGTATAGTAGTGGCGATCCCTTGTGGTCGCCATGTTCAGTTACTACTTCCCTCAAAGCGAAACGACATTTCCACCGCTTGCTTTGAGTAAACGATCGCGTATAGCAAGTCCAAGTCCTTGCGCCTCAAAGCTCCTACATAGGATGATGTTCACCCCTGACTCTTCCAACACACGCAACCCAGCAAAGAGACGAGATGCCACCTGTTCAAGCGTACTGCCCAGTCTATAGATGCATGCGCCACTACCTTGAAAAGCTGCAAAGTCTTCGTCGGCGATCAAGACGCCGACATGCTCTCCTCGTGCTTGCCGTTGCTCTACCTCTGCTAATATAGCTTTACGCATAGCCTCTACTGGCCCGTCGAAAAGAAAGGCGGGGACCTTGGGTGCGTAATGAACAAGTAGTTGACCGGGCGCTTTTTGCCCTTCCTGCAGATGAGAGGGTTCACGTACACTAAATTGAACGTTGGGTAACACACTGCGCAGGGCCTCCAAGCTCACTCCTCCAGGACGCAGGATAGTGGGAGTCTCGGAGCACAAGTCCAGCACGGTAGACTCTACCCCGACTGCACATGGGCCTCCATCCAGCACAAGCGGTACACGCCCATTAAGATCGGCCAGCGCGTGCTGTGCTGTTGTCGGGCTAACATGCATGAAACGATTCGCGCTTGGGGCTGCGACAGGTACCCCAGCAGCGCGAATGAGCGCAAGCGCTACCGGATGACGTGGCATACGTATAGCTACAGTGTCCAATCCTGCCGTCACTAACTTTGGTACACGCGAGCTAGCAGGCAGCACAAGCGTCAAAGGACCAGGCCAGAATGCGTGCGTAAGTTGTCTAGCCTGAGCAGGAACGTCGGTCACAAGCGCCTCTAGTGCAGCTTCATCGGCGATATGTACGATCAGTGGATCGCTCAGGGCACGCTCCTTCGTTGTGAAGATGTGCTGTACCGCATGTGGCTGCAATGTATCAGCTCCCAAACCATAGACCGTCTCTGTAGGAAAAATGACAAGCTCTCCTGCCCGTAGCAAAGCCGCTGCATGCTCAATGACGGGTGGCTCAGGATGAGTAGCATTGATCAAGAGAACTGTGGTTTGTGTGTGTTGCATTATTCTACTATATCCCAATATTCTATCAGATTGTGCAGATAATCACCCCAAAAGTACTTTTCTTAATGTTGCCTTAAAAAAGTTCTGGCATACTTACGAAGTATGAGTATAGTATGGCTTCGTTACCATAGAAATTCAGTAATATACTCTTTAGCTGCACAAGAAGTTGTAAGGAGGAAGGAACAGTGTTTCGCAATAAAGCTACTGCGTTCGCTTGCGCTGTGCTCGTACTACTACTTTCCGCTTGTACTAGCCCGGTGAAAACTGCAGAACTGAGTGGACACATCAAAGTAGTTGGCTCAACGGCACTGCAACCATTAGTGACAAGAGCTGCTCAGCTTTTTCAGCAGCGCTATCCATATGTGCAGATCAGCGTCAGTGGCGGAGGTAGCATTTACGGACTACAAGCTGCTGCCAACCATCAATCTGATATCGGCGACTCCGATATCTACGCCGACCCCGCCCTCTACCCAGACCCGAATCTGACCGATTACATTGTCTGTGTTATTCCATTCACGATGATCGTGAATACCGGCGTGACCATCACTAACCTAAGCAGCCAACAGCTCACCGACATCTTTTCTACAGGCACTGTTAACAACTGGAAACAAGTTGGCGGACCTAATCTTCCTATTGTACCCGTAGTACGACCCGCTACATCCGGTACGCGTGCCACCTTCCGCAAATACATTCTGGGAGGACGCGACGAGAAAGGTCAATTATTACAAACTGACTCATCGACCACAGTACTCGAAACGGTAGCCCACACCCCTGGCGCTATCGGCTACATTGGACTTTCGGTCCTTAACCCAAACAAGCAGTCTTCCGTGCGAGCAATTGCTATCGATAATCAGATGGCAACGGCCAACAGCATTGCATCGGGACGCTATGCCTTCTGGGGTTATGAGCACATGTACACCCTTGGTGAAAGCAATAACCTAGTTAACGCTTTCTTGAACTTCATGTTCACACCTACTGTACAGCAAGAGGCCCATAAGCTGAGCTATATTTCCATAGACGTCCTACGACTTTCCACCGTCAAACCGTTGTCAAATGGATAGCTACTGCTGTCCGAAAGCGAAGGATACGCGACATGAGTTTTTCTAAAGAAACTATCGCTACAACTGATCGGGCAACGACGCCAGCATTACCAATTCGTCCCAAATCCAGGCGCGGTGGGCATCTACTGCTTGACTTGTCGATTGCAGGCCGACTCACGTTGGGCTTTCTCACCGCAGCTCTCATTGCGGCCTTTGTGACCGGAGTTATCGGAATAGAGCGCTCTCAATCGCTCAGCCGTCAATCTGACTTCTATCAGAGTCTCTTAGAGGCGAATACTGCTCTGACCACTGGAGCAAACTTTCTTCAATTGATGAATAGCGAAACACATGCTGTTCTTGATACAGCCTCGGCCTCCAGTCCCTCGCAGGAAACGCTCAACCAAGAACAGAATGCTGTCCAGATGCTTACCACCCGCTATGATAACACCCTGACTACCTATGTCACAAGCAACCTACTTACCCAACACCCCGACCAAGTCAACCTATTAGATGAGGCAGGTCACTCTATACAGGTAACACAGCAGCAGACGCTTGCTAGTAGCGCATTACGCACCTGGCACCTCTATAGCACCTCACAACAAGAGATTCTGCAAAACGTTAAGCAAGGTAACATCGAGCAGGCACAGCTTCTCGAACGCGCTCAAGGA
Source organism: Ktedonobacteraceae bacterium (assembly GCA_019243675.1). Classification (GTDB taxonomy): domain Bacteria; phylum Chloroflexota; class Ktedonobacteria; order Ktedonobacterales; family Ktedonobacteraceae; genus JAFATZ01. Next base: position 4,995 of record JAFATZ010000361.1, read on the forward strand.
GAACCAACAAATGCCGATGCTCGTAGCGCATTGAGTGCCCTTATTCAGCTTGACACACGCCTAGCTGTTTCAGTGCGCGACGCTGCCAGTGTGGAGGAGCAGATGCAGATTCTCACGACGATTATTGCAGCCATTCTGGCTTTTGTTGCCATCGCACTTGTCGGCCTCTTCATCTCTGGCACGCTCGTCCGTCGCCTGAAAAAGTTGCGCCAGATTACCCAGGCCGTTGAACAGGGCCAGTTACATGCTCGCGCTACGGTGATTGGCCGTGACGAGATTGCCGACGTTTCAGCCTCCGTTAATGCGATGCTAGAAACAATCATCGGTCTGCTCGAAGAGACACGTCGCCAACGCGATGCACTCACCAATGCGGCCACGCATCTCTTCTCCGATATGCGTCTGGTGAGCGCTGGCGAATTGCGCGCCGACGCGACGGTGACCAACGATCCTATAGGCTTATTGGCCAACGCTTTCAACTTCACTATCAGCCGTTTTCGCCGCTTTGTTGTCCGTGCGCAGTCGACAATCGAGCAGATGGAGGTTATAGCACAACACGAACTAGCACGCTCAGAAGTCTTCGCACAGATCATGAGGAACTGTCTGCAAGAGAGTTCCGCCCAGCCACACCCAGACTCTCCTCCCCTCAATAGACCGATAAGGAATACACCATCAGGCAGCTTAACCATACCTGATGAGAGCAATGAACCCTCTGACCTTGCTCCGAAAGTGGAGCACATCCGTGAGTACCTACATCAGCTCAACAATAAAGGCATCGTTCAGCACACACGTGCTGTGTCAGTCTTAGCTAAACAGATATCTCATGCTCTACGACAGTTAAGCGAACAAATGAAGGTGCAAGCCGAGAACAGCCTTGATGGCAAGAGCACCCTTGCCCTTCTTATGTATTTGCAAGAGCTACAAAGGCTGGAGAATCGGCAGCTACATATGATAAGCGAGCTAGATCGTGTGCAGAAAAATACAACCCATGGGCTTAGAGCAGTTGATACAGACCTGGACAAGCTCACTGCTGACTTACTTTTACTTAAGCCAGACAAATCTCAACTCTCTAACACCCGTGTAGCGGAGTACGCACTGCAAGGAATAGGTTTCTCGCACGATATCACCATGCTGGCACGTAACCTCACAGCCGTGGCGCAAGAACTAAATACAGGTATTGTCACCTTCCAGTTGGATAGCATTGAAGGCACTTCACCTGCTACGAACGCTGCTAGACAAAGTTATGTACTAGCGGAGGAGGTGACTCTGGAGCCACAGAAACTGCCTGCTCCAGCGGCATGGTAGGCTAACGGTAGCTAGTAAGCAGGAAGTTCCAATGGAACTCCCTGCTCAATGGCTCTTGCCTCTGGGAAGTAATGCTTTAGCCAGAGCAGCAGATCACTAGCCAGAGGTGCCACAAATGTACACAAGTGATCATCAGGAAATCTGTGTAACCCAAGACTATAGGCATGCAGAAATTGTCTCTGCAGCGTTTGCTCTTCTGCCAAGGGTGCGTACACTTGATCCCCCACAATGCCATAGCCGAAGGCTGCTAGATGAGCGCGTATTTGGTGTATACGGCCAGTCACGGGCTGCACGTCTAGCAGAATATAGCCATGCTGTGCTGCCAGAACGCGTATCATCGTCTTCGCCTCTTGGCCGCCCGCTGCCACAATACAGCGCCGCCGCTCATCGGGGTCGCGCCGTAGAGGACCATCGAGTATCAACCTGTCATTGCCTAGCAAGCAGAGAGCAGGGCAAGCATGCACCACTTCTTCATAGCCACTAGGTGGCTGCCTTTTGACGATGAGAGGAACACGTGGCCTTGCCCACTCGGGAGCGCCTTTTGTCACAACAGCAAGGTAGCGCTTCACCGCACTATGCTCGTTAAATTGACGAGCGAGATGGTGGCGTGAGCGTTCTGTGCGTGCTAAAGCGACGACACCGGAAGTATCCTTATCAAGGCGATGCAGCAGACACGGGCGCGGCAGCAGTCCCCACTCCTGCCAGAGACGCTGCGTACGCTTTGCCCTCAACATCTCCTGTACAAGCAATGGTGCCTTTGCCCACGCAGGTTCATCAGGCAAGCTAGGCGGTTGCCAATCGTCCCTTCCCTGCCGTTCTAGATAGGCAAGCACAGCATCCCACATTGTGTCACCATCAGTATGTTTATATGTGGGATGAATAACGACCCCGGCAGGTTTATTAACAATGAGCGTGTGATGATCCTGGTAAATGATAGCGATATCGTCTTTTTTCATGCCATGAGTAT
>JAFATZ010000119.1 GCA_019243675.1 Ktedonobacteraceae bacterium
CGCGAGTTTCCAGGGTTTTTGTGCTTTAATGACCTCCACCTGCTGGAGATGCAACCCTCTCCATTGTTCCACCACCTCGCCATGTTCTGTTCTGACCTCAACATCATAGGTGAAGATATCCGCTTGTCTGCTTCGCTCTTTGGCATAGACAAATCTTGTGTAAATAGCAGTGGCGACATTGGCAGCAAGTGCGATCTGTTCGATACTGATGGGCAGCAGGGTCGTATGAGGAATACATGCCTGAATGGCGTGAATTACAGCATCCCGCGCCGTAAAATCGCCCAGGACCATCTCCGCTGGCAGGTAATGAGCATACAGGTGTGCATCAGAGCAAGATGTAAGTTCAGCGATACATGCTGTGGCTCGCAAATGGCGATAGTTGCGTATACGACGGAAACGGCCTTGGTGAAAGAGAATCGAGCCATATAGATCGTGCTGTGGATCAAGGTCGATGGGTACAGGTAGCTCCTCGGGAAGTCCACGAAGCCCCTCTAGCCGCTCCAATGCCTTGTGTGCATGAGCAGCAAAGCTGCACGTCGCCCGGAAATGATCTACCTGGAAAGCTGTCTCTTCACTGCGTAGCACAACATCAACTTTGCCTGACTCGCGAACTAATGCTGCTATGCGCACCTTGACCACACCTTTCTGCGGTACGACAATCGGCCTCTTTAACTCGATTTGTTCAAAGTCTGGCATCACGTTATGCATACTCACGGCCATTGCAGCCTGAGCTATGGCTTCTAGACCAACGACCGCTGGTAGCAGTCGCTCTCCTCTAAATGTATGATCTTCTATATACAGATCAGTACTCAAAGACAAATCAACATCGACAACTAGTTCGATGCCCGGATAGAAAATTCTCGGCTGCTCAAGGAAGCGCAGGAAGGGCAATGGTGACTGTCCCATCGTGAGTGTTGGTGTGTGCGTGACACGGCTGGTCACGACAATGCGCACTGCTGGTACTTCGTAATCGAGCAAGCGGCAGAGCAAGTTGATACCATCATCGGGTGCGATGGGCACGATCCCTTCACGCAGAAGCGCTTCTACTCTGCCTAGGCGCTGCCCCATTCCCACTCCTGACCAGATCGACCACTCAAGACAGAGACAACGGCAGGCAGGATGATCTCTGTGGAATGTTTCGGTAAGCCGAGCCAACCAGTCATTAGCCAGGGCATAATCGGCCTCTCCCCGCATACCAGTGCGTGCTATCACCGAGCCAAAGGTCACCAATAGCCGCAGTTTCTCAGTATCAAGAGCTGCCAACACGTTCTGCAGTCCATGCACCTTGGGTGCAAATGTGTGCATCACGTCCGCTTGCTCAAGCACACCGAGGAGTTTGGGCACATTCACACCTGCTCCATGCAGCACGGCTGTCACAGTTCCCAGGCCGCATTCAATGTCACGAATGGCTTGTCGTACTGCCTCGGGCTGGCTGACGTCGACGTTGTAATAGTGATAGGGGATACCAGCAACTTGCATACGCTGCAAATTCTGATTCAGTTCTTGATCGCTCTCAGACTTTGAACGACCCAGCAGAGCAAGCTTGCTGCCAAACTTACAGGCCAGAGAAATCGCGCACTCTGCTGCAATGCCCTTGCCTCCGCCAGTGACCAGAAGCACATCATCTGCTCCCAGTCCTAGTGGCATCGCTCTTGTCTCTCTCACGAGCAAGAGCTGCAGCTCAGATATATAGCGTTTGCCACCTGAGTCATAGCGAACTTCGCTGTAGCCCTGAGCTGCCCGCATCTCGGCGACGACCCAGTTGACTGCCTGCGCATGCTCTGGCAGTGGAAGATCGACGACACAGACCGTTTTCTGCTGCGCTTCTAAAAAGAGTGTCCGTGCGAGGCCACTTGCTTCTCCCCCATACTGAACCAAGACGAAATGCGTACGTTCCTGCTGCTCCAAGAGCATGCGAGCACCTTCTAAGAGAAGGCTAATATGTTGTTCAGTGACTTCAGGCGGCAGGCAAACCACGACCCCATCACCCACCACCTCTGCCAGTGCAGTACGCAATTGTGCGGTCAATGGTCGTTCGTAAGGTGTGAGCAGTTGCCATGTTCCCGGTCCTGTCGCGGCCAGTACTAGTGGCAGAGGCTCCTCAATTGAGGCAACGGTAAATGGTCGCACCCAGGCATCTACACCAGCAGGGAACTTCATCTGTTCCTCAAGCTGGGCAGTACCACCGCTCTGTTGCAATTCTTCCAGTGCCTGGGCAATTTCTGCTATGGTTGCGTCAGCGTACTGCGTTGGTTCCACAGGAGGAAGGAGTTGCAAGGCCCGTGCCGCCTCGGAGACAATCTGCCCAACTGTAATGGAGTTGAGATGGAGGTCGCTGAGCATACGGCTCTGCTCACCAATTGCCACTTGTGGTAGCTCAGCACGCCCCGCCACGATCTGTTTCACGAGTTCAATCGCCGATGTAACGAGGTGTCCATTCTGCTTCTCACTCTTACCCTCCTCCACTACACAACAAATGGGTTGAGCAGATACTTCTTCCGGCTGGTAGTTGCTGAGGCGATGTTCTCTCTCTGGCAATGGAGCTAGCTCACATGGATTGATCAGGAAATGCGGCTGCCAGTTCAGATCAAAGGGACGGCTGAAACGATTTGTATACAAATAAGCGTGATGGAGAGGAACACCCAAGGCAAAGGCCGCGCCTACGCTGGCAAGCACACCCTCAAGCGAGCGACCTCCAACATTCAAAGCAATCACTGGCTCGGCTATGCACTTGGATGCTATGCCCTGGAGTACATTTCCTGGCCCGACCTCAAGCCAAAGATCAACATCGCTTGCGGCTGCGTTGAGTACAGGCAGAAATTGTACTGGTGCCGTGATTTGCCGACACAACAGTTCCTTAAGGTCGACATGAGTATCAAGCAGAGCGCCTGTCACCGTAGAATACACCGCACGTTGCAGCGGCAAAAACTGTTCGCACGCCAGCCATTCTGCGAATGGTTGTATGGCCTGAGTGACTAAGGGAGAGTGAAATGCCTGAGTGACCGACAAAGACATCACGGGCACTTTGAGCGCTTTTGCACGAGCCACCACTGACGCGATGGCTGCAGCTTCGCCGGAGATCACCGTGTGTCGTGGTGCATTGATACCGGAGATCACAACATGGTCATGCCCAATGAGTGCTTCAACCTGCTCTTTGCTTGCCATAATACTTGCCATTTTCCCAGTCGGGTCTCCCAAAGCGCTCATAATCTGACCGCGAACAGAGGCCAGGCGCAAGAGCGTTTTCTCATCGAGCGCACCTGCCCAGTGCAGAGCCGTCAGTTCCCCCAGGCTATGTCCAATAGCAACAGTGGCTGTGATACCTAGTTCGCGTAAGATACACAACGCTGCCAGCGAGGCTGTGACGATTGCTGGCTGGGCAATAGCAGTATCCTGTTCATCGCCCCCTTGCGCTAAAGATGCCTCTGCATAAAGCTGCTCAATACAGGCAAAACGGCGCTGTAAGAGGCCACCATCGCGGTACACGGGGGCACCTTGGCCCGTAAAGAGAAAACCAACACGTGCAACGCGTGTGCCTGTACCAAGAAATATGCCGTCTTGTGTATCAATGTGGGATGTGGTTCCAGTCAGCAGCAAGGCTTTGACCTGCTCTAAGCGTGTTGTGAATTGCTGTGCATTTTTTGCGACAATGGCGACTCGCATATCTCCTTCATGCATATGCTCGGCTAAATACACAGCTAGGTCGGTCAACTCAGCTTTGGACAGACGAGCAGAAAAGAGCAGCAACTGATCAATCAGCTTTACGGTATCTTCGACACTCTGTTCACGCAGTAACATAAGCTCAACATGTTGTATAGACGAGAAAAGGACCTGTTCCCGTGATGTAAGCGTAGTACGCCTGTGACTAGTACATCCTTCAAGTATCACATGCGTATTAATGCCACCGAAGCCCATAGCATTGACGGCAGCTCGCAAAGGGGCATCAGCAGGCCAGAGCAGACCAGTATCAAGTACGCGCAGTGCAGGTTGCTCAGATTGGAACTCCGCATGAGGATCAACCGTTCCAGTTGTCGGTGGGAGAATCTGGGTATGAAGAGCCATAGTAGCTTTGATCAGCCCTGCTATTCCTGCGGCTGCTTTGGTATGGCCAATATTGGCCTTAATGGAACCAATGACGGCGGGGGTTGTGGCAGCGTTCGCCTGTCTGCGAGCACGTGAAAGCGCTTGTAATTCTGTGCTATCGCCAACACGTGTGCCCGTGCCATGTCCTTCAAAATAGGCGATAGAGGCTATGCTCATGCCTGCCCTCTTGTACGCACGAGCCAGAGCAAGAGATTGGCCTTCGACCTCTGGCCTTGTGATGCCTCCGCTGCCATCTGAGGAGATGCCCCATCCACGAATGAGAGCATAGATACGACGCTGATGAGCCAGGGCATCTTCATAGCGCATGAGCGCAACAAAGCCACAGCCTTCGCCTGGCAGAAAGCCATCAGAGCGAGCATCATACACACGCATTTCCTGACTCGCGAGCGCAGCAGTTTTGGCGAAGCCGACCAGCTCAAATGGGTCCAGGCTCAGATCAATACCGCCTGCGATGGCCAGATCGATATCACCATCAGCCAGCGCCTTGCAAGCTGTAATGACAGCTAACAGCGAAGAGGCACAGGCTCCATCGACGGTATAGCCACCGCCTTTCAAATTAAAATAGTTGCAAATGCGCCCGGCGATAGTGTTGGACAGTCCTCCTGCTAGCGTCTCTTCGCCGACCGGGGCAAACGGCTCCTTGTAAGCCTTCTCAAGTTTGTCGAGAAAGAGATGACACTGTTCGGCCAACCATCCCTCCGCTAGAAGGGTGGCTTCTACCACACGCCGGACGTAGGGCCAGCGTAGTCGTAAGCCATTGGCACGTGAGAACTCGCCAGTGAGCGTGTTGCCGACTATGACCGCTGTCGTGTCAGCGGGAAGATCGCTCTTGCTGTGGAAACCCGCATCCTGTAGAGCCTGTGATGCGATATCTAGGGCTAGCCAGTGGGCGAGGTCACTAGCGCGGTAGGTAGAGCCTGAGATGTGAAAACGTACTCGATCAAAGGCGTAGTCTTCTAAGAAGGCTCCTTGCGTCGAGTAGGTGGTATCGGGGGCCAGACGGTCAGCGTTGAAGTAATCTTGGAGGCATAAGCGTTCTGAGGGAAAGCGCCTGAAAGCCTGGCGTTGTGCTAGAACATTTTCCCACAGCTCAAGGGGAGAGCGAGCATCGGGATATCGACATGCCATTCCAACAAGAGCAATTTCCGGTTGCATGGGCAATACTATCCTTAACGTTGCTACTTTGGACACACTACGAGAAAGTTACTAGTTCTCTACTACTGTCTGCTTACTGAAATGGGAGCGTATACGCCCTCTCCATGTTTCATAGGCAGTCTCATTGTGTACTACACCTGTGAGGCTGCTATCCGTTACCAGTGCCGCCTCGTTGGCAGATACGCCACAGAGAATGCGGCACGCAAGATCGCTGTGAGCTGTTGGATTGTCGGCTCTCTGGCGAGCTTTCGCCGCGAAGGCAGCGCCTTGTGCCAAGTGTGGCCAGTAGTCTTTAGCCGACGTGTGTAATGCTTGGATTTCTGCAGGCTGCACTCCTCCGGCATATGCGCAGGCAAGTCCCACACCGCTCCACAGATCAGCCCGCCTCTCTACAGGAAAAGCTTTGAGTGTTGCGATAACCTGCTCTACATCTGCCCCTTTTGCAAACCAGAGGCTCCTGCCCAGTCCTTGATCAAAAGCATGCAAGGCATAGCCAGAAAGGCGACGGGGTCGTGCTTGCTCTTTGAAAGAGCGTTGCGAGGCAAAAAAGCCCTCATGGAAACCATATCCATCCATCGTTAACCAACCCAGAAGCGGGTCATAGTGCGCCAGAAAGCTGCTATAGCGCTGGGGAAGACGACCAAGGGTCCAACCAGCTCCGACATGCAACATATAGATATGCTTATTGCCTGCCCCCGATATAAATGCTGGTAAGCGTTTCTTCCAGGGTGTAAAATAGTCGAGCAGAGCGAGTGCCATAGCAGCACCCTCATAAGCGAAACCCCGCAATGGATTCTCAAAGCTTTCCAGCCGAGAGACCAGCGCTTCAAAGCTATCGCCTTCTCCGAGTGCTACGTTATACCCTTGGACGAATGTACGGGCACTCAATTCCAACTGCTGCCTTGCTGCACTGTTTCCGGCCTGAAATCCTCTTCGCGCAAATGATGCTTCTTCTATGGAAATGGAAAAAAACGATGTTCGCAATTGCTGCAGAACGGCTAACATAGTCTATCCCCTTCCGTATTTTTGCAATACAACCACGAGGGATGTGCTTATCACACATCCCTCGTGCCGAGGGTATCTCAAGGGCAGTTATGCATCCCTCAGATTGGCTACATTGAGGCCAACCCAGTGAGATCAGCTTCACTCAGATGCCGACTTTGACTGGGAAAGTCTTGATCGTGGCTAGTACAGGCCCGGGGTTGTTCACGTCCTCCAGATCGATAGGCTCGCTGAGATTATAAAGATCGCCCTTTGGCGGGAAGCCAGTCACATTGCCGTTGCGCAGGATTGGTGGCCCTGGGTTTGTCGGAATCTTGTTTTGGAGAGTGATGCCAGGCAGCAGATTGGGAATCGTCACGTGAATGTTCACGACCATCTCCTGAATGGCAGGGAAGGGTTGCCCAGGAGTGGGTGACGTGAGTGTACTTTGCGGCGGCTCACGATTAGGGTCCTTCACGACTGTGATCGGCCCGATGATCGCGCCAACGCCGTTGGACACATGTTCTTGAATCAGAAGAGGCACCAGGGAAATAGCGCCGCTCAGGAATTGCGTGAGCTTGTTGGGGTCCAGCAAGACTTTCAGATTGCCCTGAAAGTCTGCGAGGTAGTCTACTCCGCTAACCACTAGTTCGACCGCCTGCGCAGAGCAGTCACAGGCAAATATTCCTCCTAATGCGGAACCAGCCATTCCAGATAGAGACATATTTACTAATCTCCTTCATCTACAAGAAACGCTTTTTCAAAACTACTCATACGTTTGACTATGGCCTATTATATCTCAGGTACTGGGCATGCTACCACTATAGCTCTATTTTACTAATCTCTGCAACTTCCCATTTGAGTAGTTACATTTTTGCTTGAAGAAGCATACTACGTGCTACGCTATTTTGCTTCTCCTAGATTGCTATTTTTCCAAGTGGCCATTTTTGCGCAAAAACGGCTCCTACTTGTTTCTGGATACTATTCCGCGAGGTAATCTCACAAGCAAATCATATGCTTCGAGCATTTGGAAGAAAAGTGGATTGCGAATTTTTCGTCTTAAAATAACATATTGCCTCTGCCGTACATACTCGGGGGACCTATGCAAAATTCTGCTGATTTCGGTCAGGGTAGCACATCTTTCGTTCTCTAGGCCAAGGCGTAGAGTCAGCAGCAAAACAGCTGTCTCATTGATATGCTGTTGTAATGCTAGTTCTAGAATCAATGCCTTCAATTCGCTGCGTAGCGCCGAGAGAGTATTCAATTCAGATACAGATCTCTGGACAATATTCCTTTTCTTCACTATACCCCTGACTTCTTCATGTGTGTCCGTGTAATTGAAGGCGTTACGCTGCGGCATTATGTGTTTGTACAATCTTTTATCATATTGTTATCCTAACAATAGACAGTATACGTTTCTTGTCGCTTCTCACACATTGCTTCATTTCTCTGCTCTAGAGTAGCCTCCTAGCTCAGCAGTTCTTGTGCCAGATGGGTCGGACCCGTTACTTTGCCTCTTGGTGTCCTCCGTTCCAACGTTTCTCCTAATTGATAGAGTAAAGGAGAAAAATCTCATGCCGCGATCTACAAATGCCTACCGCCGTGAGATTTGTACTGTACCTATTTTTTCTGACTTATTGAACGCTAATAACCGTAATATCAAAAATCAGCGTTGCATTGGCTGGAATGACTGGAGGATAGCCTTTTGCCCCATATGCCAAAGCGGCAGGGATAATCAGGCGGCGTGTGCCACCAGCTCTTACGTCGAGTAGCCCTTCGTTCAAACCAGTAATGACTTGGGCTTGACCTAGCGGACTGACGGTGAACGGTTGCCCTTGATGATCATAGGAACTGTCAAACTTCTTGCCAGTGCTGGCGAGCCAGCCTGTGTATTCGACCTGCAATGAACTACCTTTTTGGGCAACTGCACCAGTGCCCACTTTAATATCTATATATTGCAATCCATCAGCAAGTTTTGTGGGTGTAGCACTGACAGCAGGAGGGCTGGCCGGGCCAGCCGAGGGTGTTGGCGAGCCAGAGGTTGCCGTGAGCAGCGCTTGCGCAAATGCAGTTGGTGATGCCTCAGCGGCTCTGGCCGAGGCCGTTGCGGTGGCCTTCGCCGCCGCCGCAACCTCAAGGTTGTGCTGACGGGTTGTGTAGGCTCGGTATTGCCAGAAAATAATGGCACCCAAAATAATTACCATACAGGTTACCACAATACTGAGCATGATTTGACGCCGTCGCCGCCGACGTGCTAAGCGCTGTAAACGCTCCTGTTGACGCTGGCCGGGACGATTACGTTTTTGCGCAGAATTATGCTTCCTCTCCATTTGCGACATCGGAACGATTTCTCCTCAAGAGGGCAAGATTCGAATGAATGCAAACTGAGGATATCATTGATTCGCATTTCTGACAACTAGCAGGTGAGCTTAATTTCCATACGCTCGACGCCATTTCTAAGGTTGTGTTACAATATTCCAGTAAGGAACAAAGAAGAGATGTGCCCTACCATGAGCACAGCAAGACCTGCCGCAGGAATAGGCTCTCGCCACATCGGCATAGCACTTTTCAAAGAATTCCGCAGACAGAAGGAGAAGTTGGATGGCATTCCAGGGGTATATACGCTTCCCTAGCATTTATCAAGACCGCATTGTCTTTGTAGCCGAGGACGATTTTTGGCTAGTGTCGGATGGAGGTGGGCGGGCTGAACGGCTGACTGCTGGCACGGATCGCGTGAGCTATCCGCACTTTTCGCCTGATGGTGAGCTACTGGCTTTTGTGGGGCGCGAGGAAGGCCCCAGCGAAGTGTATGTGATGCCAGCACTTGGTGGGCCTGGCCGCCGCCTGACCTTCCAGTCCAATTTGTTCTGTCGCGTGCGGGGCTGGTCACCCGACGGAAGCATGATTCTCTATGCCAGCAGTGCAGGTCAATTTGTCTCCGGCCATACAGTGATCTACGAGGTCAGTCCAAATGGCGGTCAACCTCAGCAGCTCCCTCTGGGCACGGCTGACGACATTTCATATGGGCCGCAGGCAGGCGTGGTACTTGGGCGCAACATCGACGAACCTGCTTATTGGAAACGCTATCGCGGGGGGCAGGTGGGACACTTGTGGTGTGACCCTGATGGCAGGGGTACGTTTCAGCGCCTGCTCGACTTGCAGGGCAATCTTGCCAACCCGTGCTGGGTTGGGGAACGCATCTACTTTCTCTCCGACCACGAGGGCGTAGGTAACATTTACTCTTGCACACCAATGGGTGAGGACGTGCGTCGTCATAGCGATCACAACGACTTCTACGCACGCAACCTCTCGACAGATGGACGACGGCTCGTCTACCACGCAGGAGCCGATCTCTACCTGTTTGATCCACAGGCTCAGCGGATACGACGACTCGACATTGTACTTCCCAGCCAACGCAGGCAGGTCAATCGCAAATTTGTTCCTGCTGCCAACTATCTTGACAGCCATGCGTTACATCCACAGGGAGAGGCTATTGCGCTTACGATACGCGGAAAGGCGTTTTCTATGAGCAACTGGGAAGGAGCAGTGTTGCAGCATGGTGAGCTAGATGGTGTACGCTACCGCTTTCTTGAGTGGCTCAATGATGGGAAACGGCTCGTCGCTGTGTGCGATGCACCTGGCAAAGAGGTGCTAGTTATCTTCGACCCTGAGTCTCTCGAAGAGCCTAAGATGCTGACAGATGTAGACTTGGGACGTGTTGTCGAGCTTGCCGTGTCCCCTACCCACGACGCCGTGGCTATTGCTAATCATCGCAACGAATTGATTGGCGTCAGTCTAGAAAACGGCGAGTCAGCGGTGATTGATCACAGCGAGTATGATGATATTCGTGGCGTTACGTGGTCATCCGATGGTACCTGGATTGCCTACGAGTTCCACACATCACCCCAGAAAAAGGTCATCAGGCTGGCAGATCTGAAGAACGGAGAGGTACACAATGTCACTGACCCCCTCCTGTGGGACACTTCACCCTCGTTCGACCCAGAGGGAAAGTATCTCTACTTTCTCGGATATCGCAACTTCAGTCCTGTCCACGACACCTTGCAGTTCGACTATGGTTTTCCCCGTGGCTGCATGCCTTACGCCATTACACTGCGTCGTGACCTGCGCTCACCTTTCATTCCCGAGCCAAAGACGAGTAAGGAGTCGGACACGGCCGAGGAGGAGGAGTCAGAAGAGAAAGAGCCTGACAAGTCCGAAGAGGAGGAGCAGCATGAAGAAGAAAGTAGGGTAAGAAAGATTGAGATTGACCTGGAAGGAATTACCTCACGCGCACTTCCCTTCCCAGTCACAGAGGCCCTCTATACAGATATATGCGGTATTAAGGGAAAGGTGCTTTTTCGGATTGCGCCCATGCAAACAAGATCACACGATGCCCACGACACTGAAACGAAAGCATATATTGAGTGCTTTGATTTTGAGACACAACACAGTGAGCGACTCATCGACAGTGTCAGTTTCTTTACCGTCTCTCGTGATAGCAAGAAACTTCTCTACTATAGTGGACGGCATCTTCGCCTGCGTGTAGTAAAAGCAGGCGAGAAACCTCCTCGTGCAGAGAATAGTGAGCAATCAGGGCGCGAGAATGGCTTGATCGACCTCAATCGCATAAAAGTTTCTGTGCAGCCAGCGGCAGAATGGAAGCAAATGTTTGCCGAAGCTTGGCGCTTGCAACGCGAACAATTCTGGACAGAGGATATGTCGGGCGTCGATTGGGACGGTGTCTATACCCAATATGCACCATTGCTAGAGCGCGTTGGCTCGCGGTCGGAACTCTCTGATCTTATCAAAGAATTGCAGGGAGAACTGGGCACCTCTCACGCCAGCGAGTTCGGAGGAGAGTACCGTAGAGGGAACAACTACCGACAGGGCTTTTTGGGTATCGACTGGCAGTATGACACCGCTACACAACGTTACCGCATTGCTCGTATTGTGCGTGGCGATCCTTCAAATAAGGAAGAGACCTCCCCACTCACTCTACCTGGGCTGAATGTATCTGTCGGCGATGCAGTACTTGCCATCAATGGGCAGCGCGTCACACGTGAACGTAGTCCGCAAGAACTGCTGATCAACCAGTCTGAGCGCGAGGTACAGCTTTTGCTAGAGTCAGTTGAAAGCAAGGAAACGCGTGTGATTACGGTGCCGACGCTCTCAAGTGAAAGGGACGCTCGCTACCGCGACTGGGTTGAATATAATCGTCGCCTAGTCCATACGCAATCTGAGGACCGCGTTGGTTACATTCACATTCCAGACATGTCATCAGACGGATTTGCAGAGTTTCATCGCAGCTATCTGACCGAATACGACTATCCAGCATTAATTATTGATGTACGCTGGAACCGTGGCGGCTCCGTGGCCAGCTTGCTGCTGGAGAAACTGGCACGCCGTCGTATTGGCTACAAATTTCAACGCTGGGGTGCGCCAATACCCTACCCAAAAGAGTCACCACGAGGTCCGATGGTGACTTTGATGAATGAACATACAGCCTCAAATGGCGACATTTTCTGTCACAGCTTCAGACTGATGGGCTTGGGTCCATTGATCGGCACACGCACTTGGGGCGGCGTCATTGGGTACACACGTCACCATCACCTGGTCGATAATACAGAGACGACACAGCCAGAGTATGCCTCCTGGTTCAAGGATGTCGGCTGGGATGTCGAAAATCATGGTACCGACCCCGACATTGAGGTCGAGGTTGCGCCGCATGACTACAAGCAAAACACGGATCCGCAACTGCAACGCGCCATCCAAGAGGCCCTGCGCCGTATCGAAGAATGCCCATCGCTGGAGCCGAAACCCGGAGAGCGTCCACGGCGCAGTAGGGATAGATTGCACTAGACAATTTCGCAACATATGAGATAGGATAAAGAATATCTGGCCTTTTTGCTCGGAGAAGGTGCGCAGTTTCGTTCACAGAACCGGAGCTACCTTTCTCAACAAGATGGCCCTCTAGAAGGGAACCACCGGATGGCAACACTCGTATTTTTGATTGATGTAGACAACACGCTGCTCAATAACGATGAGGTGAAAAAAGATTATGACGAGCACCTACAAGTAGAACTAGGTCCGACTATTGCCAAACGTTTTTGGGAACTGTACGAAGCAGTGCGTAAAGAAAAGGGTATCATTGATGTCCCACTCACGCTACAGCGGTTGCGCGAGGAGACGCCACTCTCGGTAATGGATGATCTTACCTACCAGCACGTCCATTCAACCTTTGATAACTATCCATTCTACAAGACGCTTTACCCCCACGCACTAGAGACACTTGCATACCTGGCTACACTAGGATTAACAGTTATTGTCTCTGATGGAGATCTCATCTTCCAGGCGGAGAAGATCGTCAATAGCAATCTTGCAGACGCGGTTGACGGACGGGTGCTTATTTATACTCACAAACAGCAACACCTAGCTGATATTGTGCAACGGTATCCCGCCGATCACCATGTGATGATTGACGATAGGCCAGACATTCTCAGCGATGTCAAAAAGCTCTGGAAGGAGCACATTACGACCGTCTTTGTGCGACAAGGGAAATATGCAGCCACCAACCCCACAGGACCGTTCGCACCAGACATTACGATACAACATATAGCAGATTTACGGAACTTTAGTGCTCAACAGTTTTTGCGTTGATTGTATATGAAAATTTTTCATTTCAACAAGTAAAAGAGGATATTTACTGTGCATGCACTCGTCACACTTAGTGCTAATGCTTATGACATGCTCTTGAAAGATATTTATGACCGACGGCATATCGAGGCTTGTGGACTGCTCTTAGGAACTAACGATGAGCAAGGAAATTGCTATATTGAACAGGTCGTTTCACTCCACAACATCTGGAACTCACCCACCTACTTTGAGTTTGCTCCAGAGGACTTATTAGCAGTCGACCTCGACCATCCGGGTCGGATTGTTGGTGTCTATCATAGTCACCCTACGGGACTGGCTGCAGCCAGTAGCACCGACCGCAAGAATATGAAGCGTATAAACCAGGATCAACAGATACCTTGGGTATGGTTGATTGTGAGCGGGCCATTTGATGATAAGCCCAAC
>JAFATZ010000197.1 GCA_019243675.1 Ktedonobacteraceae bacterium
CAGACCGATGGAAACTGTCAAGCCGGAAAAGGTAACAGCGCGACCAGCAGTGGCGACTGTCAAAATGACAGCATCCTCAATGCTGTGACCATGAGCTAGTTCCTCGCGGAAACGACTTACTATAAACAGGGAGTAGTCTACACCCAAGCCCAGGCCGAAGAGCGTGGTGATATTTAAGACGAAGATAGAAAGTTGGGTGATATGCCCCAAGCCGAAGATAAGCGCTAAAGCAATGACCACGGCAAAGCCGCCGACCAGGGCAGGCAAGAGTGCCGCCACAACTGAGCGGAAGACCAGCAGCAGCGCAATAATGGCAAACGGAAAGGCTAATATCTCCGCACGGCGCAAGTCGTTTTCACTGACCGACTGAATATCTTCGTAGAAAACGGGGCCGCCTCCGATACTCGTCTTTAAATCGGGCACTGCCTGCAACCTATGTTGCAGTTCGGGCAAGAGCTTCGGTGCAGTATCGGGATCGGATTTGAGTAGCACATTCACATAGGCGGCGCGACGGTCTAGGGCTATCTGGCGCGGATTATCGCTAAAAGAGACGATCTGAGCAACCTCGGACCATCCCTTGAGACGCGTTAGCGCCTGTTGTGACTCTTGTATGAAGCGTGGATCATCGGCAGTATAGTCATTACTGGTGAAAATAACCTGCACAACTGTCAGATTCAGATGTAATTTTTGTACGAGTACATCTATGGCTCGTTGCGACTCAGCATCGGAGCTACTGAAGCCCCCGGAGCGCAGTACTTGGCCGACCTGTGGAGCAAATAATACGGCAATAGCGGCAGCAACTATCCATAATCCTACAATCAACCAGCGAAAACGAGTGGCAATCTTGCCTAGATGATAGAACATAACCACGTCTTTCTACAAATGTAGATATGAAGTATGACATGATGAGAAATGTTTATCTCTCTACTCTATTGTAGAGCGCTCTACAAGAGCATATGAAGTGAGAGTGCAGAGCAGCGATTTTTGCCTCTCTCATCTCACGGCTCAGACCGTTTTTGCGACTCCCCCACGAACCGTTCAAACACGTCAGTACAGTGCTGCCACACCTTGGAGGCATGACGAGTCTGATAGGCAGTCTTGACGCGCATCAGATGCCTGTAGAAGTCAATGGCCGTGCCCAAGGCAATCATCTCGTGCGCTAACACTTCCAGAGCAAACGCTTCATCGTCGGTTCGTTGCAGGGGACTAAGGTGCTGCCATTGGCTCGTACATCGCAGGCGCAATGTATCAAGATAGCAGATCACGAGGTGCCCTCCTGCAGGCAGAGCAGGTATGTGGTGCAGGAAGTTCGCATAGCTGTTGAGCACGGTTGAGAGACTGGTCAGTTCTGACGGTTTTACTCGTACTTTCAGCGGAGCACTGTGTTGTCCCGTTCTCGGGTAAGGTGCATTCTGCTTCCCTGTCATGTTCGCTCTTCTTTCCCCAAACTCTGTTTCTGGTAAAACTTCAAGAGGTGGTCGATAGGTAATTTTTGTTAAGCTGTATGCTCTGTCTATATCTGCTAAATCAAGGCATAACAGCTTCACACAAGATTGATAGAGCACCATAGTTGATTACCACTATCTTGTATGATAATCAATATCAAAAGCAATTAATATATAACATAATTGTTGTTGAAAGTCAATAGTCATAGATGTCAAAGTTTGATGATAACTAGGACGTATGGTACAATTTAAGGAAACAGTACCCGATATTGTGTAATGAGAATGGTTCAACTTGTACACAGATCAACCCGCTCCACACTTTCAAGCAGAGCAACGCCGTGTTGTACTTTTACCGATAGGAAGTTGTGAGCAACACGGTCCCTTTTTACCGATTGATACCGATCTGAGAATAGCAGAGTTGCTTGCAGAGCGAGTTGCAGGCTTACTCGCGCAGCATGTTGTCTTGCTTCCTGCTCTTCCCTTTTCCTGTGCTCATGAGCATAGAGGGCTTGGGACTATTGCACTTGATGTGAGTACTGTCTCTGCTTTTGTCCATAATGTTGCTCGCAGTCTCAAGTCCTGGCAAACGCCTTTCTTGCTGGTGCTGGTGAATTGGCATGGCGGCAATGATCTTCTCGGGGCACTAGCGTCCGAGATCACTGCGACTGAAAATGTGCCTTGCGCCGCCGTGCCTTCTCCCGCTCAAGTTGGCAAAGCATGGGATGCAAGCACAATGACAGCCGCCAAGGAAGTTCATGCTGGCGCTATTGAGACCGCTATCGTACGGGCATACTGGCCTGAGCTTGTGGTAGAGCCTATTCCTGAAGCAGCACATTGCGAACCTGATGTTAGTCCTGCAAAGGCCCAATTCGTCTTGCAAGCTCTTGGTACCTACGCTGTAACAGCACAGGGTATTTGGGGTGCTCCAGAAGAGGCTGACGTGAACAAAGGGCGTGAGCTACTTGAGAAGCTGAGTCGAGATATTCACATACAGATTGTTCGACTCCTTGAACTTATTACGTAGAGGAGAAACCAAGAAGGATGCGCATAGTTTCACAGGAGGAACTGTTGCAAACCTTACCTGTAGAGTTACGCGAGAAAAGCAAAACAGGTCAGGCATACATTGAGCTACGAAGAAAAATTCTGCTTGGAGAATATCAGCCCGATCAGCTCCTTGTTCCCAAAGAAATTCAGCAAGCTTATCATCTGAGCAATACAGGCGCGCAAAATGCCTTGAGTCGCCTTGCCATAGAAGGATTAGTGAAGGTTCTGCCTATCAAGAAAAAGACACGAGCCACGAGTGCTGCGTTAGGAGAGTACCGAGTCGCAGATCTCAATGTAAGACACCGGATGTTGACAACTCGTCATGGTGATTTTGTCAGCGATGTCGCGAAAGGCGGCTATCCAGCCTCTAAAGAAACGCTGCTCTTGAAAATCGAATATGCTGATGCAGAGGTGGCTCACCTGCTCAACATTGCAGCAGGTGAGAAGGTCATTTTTCATCGCAACTTACAACGCCGTGATAAAGAGACTATCGTTTGCATTAATGATCAGTACCTCCCTTTCTGGTTTGTTGAAATGATGCCGGAACTGGAGAAGCCAGAGAGTGATGTCTATGAGCTGTTACGCAAGCTTGGGAAGAATCCCTCATGGTGTACTGAGACGGTAGATGTTGTGCAAGCAAACACGGTCGAGCGCATGATGTTCGGACTATCCTTTGATGATCCTACGCCCATGTTCAAGATCGTCAGACAGTCATTTGATCCCGAAGGTCATCCCTTGGAGGTACAATTTCTTACGGACCGTGGGGATATCTACCGATTACATTATTCGTTTCCGCTATATGGCTCCGGTGTACCAGAGGTATTGCGGGAGAAGTAATGTGTTTTTCCTCTGAAGAGTGGCTGCACACCAATGCATTGGTGGCCTCAGCAGTGATGCGTCTGCTGACTCCCGAACAACGCCACGAGCGAGAGACCTTGTTAATAGAAACGTACACGGCTTGGCTGAGCAGCGGACGTTGTGATGAGCGCGAAGCTAGTATGATAGTTGCTGATCTTGCGACGCTTCTTTTGAGGCACCAGCGCTTGCTCCCTGCTGCTGAGTACCTCATTCGCTATGGGTGGATGAGCTTCAATCTGGGATACGGGCCGCGTCTAGCTCAAATTGCTAAGGACGTGATGCAGCGTTTTGATTGGCAGACTACGACAGAAAATGAATGTGCGGGCATCTTGTTGCACTATTTTCTCTCCCCTTTTATTGGTGAGGTCATCGATTATACAAAGCGTTACGTAGAGTACCAGTACATTCTTAATACGGTAATTGCCGAGAAAATTGTGTTGCATTACGCGACGCAAGTGCATATCATCCATCATATGATGTTCTGCGCTATGCTCCAATCACGTTTCGAAGAGGCACAAACATTGTTCCAAGGGTGCTATAGCAGGCTTGAATCTTTTTTTGCGTCAGACGCAGACTTGGAAACGGATGTCCTCGAAGAGCGTGCATCGCTTTTCAGTAGATGGAGTGCATATCTGGAAGAACAAGGAGAGACTCAGCAAGCAAGATCGT
The DNA here is from genome assembly GCA_019243675.1 of Ktedonobacteraceae bacterium. Lineage (GTDB taxonomy): Bacteria > Chloroflexota > Ktedonobacteria > Ktedonobacterales > Ktedonobacteraceae > JAFATZ01. The sequence continues at coordinate 4,017 of JAFATZ010000197.1, forward strand.
TTCGAGATCAATGTATCGCTGTCTACAGGCAATGTTGCGACCTGCTCACACATCACAACGAAGCCTCATCGCTCCAACGCTATCGCCTCATGAAGCGTCTAGCTGCCTTTCTCAACAATCTGGCCTATCAACTCAATAGAAATGGACAGTTCGCAGAAGCACTACAGGCTGAAGAGCAAAGTATAGCCCTCAAAGAACAGGGATATCGTCAATTTGGCGGACTTGCCGCATCCTACGGTGAAAAATCACAGATTCTTGCAGGGCTTGGGCGATTTCAAGAAGCCCTGCAATTTGACGAGATGGCTGTGGCAGATGCACAACAATCTGCCGGTACAAATCATACCTTTTCGCAAGAGGACCTGTGGATTTACTCCGTCAATCGCGCACGCCTCTATCTACGCCTTGGAAGAGTGACTGAGGCAGAGCGCTTGCTTCAAGAGGCTCTTTCTCAAGAAACTGATACTAGCAGGAGAAGTTACCGCATGTTTGCCAAAGAAGCCCTTGACGAAATTGACCAATGGCGACGAAATGCCGCCTCGTCCCGACATCAACTCGATTGGCGTTGGGTGGAGCGCTATCGCGAAATAGATGCCTACGATGCCTACTGGTGGTGGTCCCAGGCAGGTCCTTTCACCCAAGAAGAGCAACAGCAATGGG
>JAFATZ010000213.1 GCA_019243675.1 Ktedonobacteraceae bacterium
GATCATGACCACGACCACGCCTTGCAACTGCGGCTTAACTTTGAAGTACTGGGCCACCTCCAAGCCATCCATTTTGGGTAGCCCGATATCCACGAACACCAGCCCAGGCAGACGCGCGTGTGGAGACTGTAGCCACAGCAGGGCCTCCACCCCATTGTGAAAGGTCTTGACGTGGTAGCCTGCCCGACAGAGGCAGACCTGCAGAATGTTACATACGGTGGGCGAGTCATCGATGACCATCACGAAGGTGTTCATCTCTCTTCTCTCTCTTCTGAGTTATTTTGTCTGTCAGTCAAGTGACAGCGGAGCTTGCTTAATGTCGCTCTTACCTGTTCAGTCATGGAGTATAGCTGTAGATGAAGAGCAAAAGAATATCATCATAGAGCCAAAAGTTTGTGGAAGAGATGCCAACTATGCTATACTAGAGCAAGAAGCTGCGAATATTTCTCATTGAATGTGCGTGAACGAGTACAAACGGGAATTGGAAGTATGGAAGCGAACGAGAAGAAGCCAAATAGGTACCTGCGTCGTGAACGAGATTTGAAGGGCTGGTCTCAGCGAACGCTGGCGGAGTTGGTGGGCACGACCGAACAGGTCGTCAATAGATGGGAAAATGGGCAACATACTCCCAATCGCTATTTTCAAACCCAACTGTGTCGGCTCTTTGGGAAAAATGCAGCAGAACTTGGCTTCATGGATGGCTTACAGACGGCGACAGTAGAGCAGGGAGCACAGATTGACTCTGGCAAAGAAAGTAGAGCCGAACTTTCCCTTTCGCCCTCTCGGGCGACTTCAACGAGGATGATAGAGGTAGAGGCAGACGATCCCAATGAGCAAAGCGTGCGCACCTTGAACGAAGGGCTGGGAGTGCAGCCTTTGCCGACGATCACAGCAGGACCAGAGAGCATTCACAAGCACTTGGAGTCAATCGGTGATGTCGGCCTGGGTAGTACTCTCGGACTCAATCTTCAACAGACCCAGGTTATCATAGATGCAATACAAGCAAAATATGGATTGCCATATGATGAAATACAAAAGCAACTCAATGGGGACATTTTCTTGCTTGACCAGATGAAACTATTACAGGGTCATGAAGCTTCTGTAGATGCACTCAACTCAGCTCTCATCAGTATTACGACACTTCCTCTCACTTTACTGCGTTTGCTCCAAAAAGAGCATCATTCTCTCGTGGTAATAGAGGATTTTCTTATCCAATGTGCAGCTAGTATCACAGCCTGTCAACACTTGCTTCGCAAAAACGGATTAGCTCCCGTCGAGTATGTACTCTCAAAGTATCTACCGACCCTCAAGAGCTTATCGCTACAACCTTCCACTTATCAGGAGAAAGCTGCATATCTCACTTCCCAGGCATACCGTCTAGCCAATATATTAGCACTTCACCAGAATAACCTCGTGGCGAAGGAAGCATATTGCCGACAAGCTATTCAACAGAGTCTTATTGCTAAAGACGAGGGGCTGTATATAGCAGCACTCAAAGGACTTGCTGTGACATTTTACTACAGCCGCCGCTCGGAGGATACCCGACAAACCTACCAGCAGGCTTTGCGATGTTGCGATTCTGCGCCCGCATTGTTACGTTCCTGCGTCTATGCGGGGTTAGCTGAGGCACAGGCAAGCTGTGGAGAGGAACAGGAAGCCTTGAGTTCTATAGCTCTTGCTCATCAGTCTTTTCCTGTATATCCAGAGCGTGATGTCAGTTTCCTTTATGCGGATTTCGACCGATACCAATTATTTTTATGGGAAGGATTGGCCTATTTCGCTCTCGGTCGACACTTCTTTAGCAGTGACGAGGAGCAAAAATCACGAGGTTATTATGAAAGGGCATGGGAGGCATTTGTCCATATTGACGAAGGTCAGGGACAGATTATTGCCTCTGAGCGTGATCGTACTGATATTCTCAACCGTTTGGCGACAACTGCTCTTGCCCTAGGAGATCGTGCGCAATTTCTCACCTATTTTGAGAAAGGAGTCCAAGGAGTAGCAGCATTAGGCAGCAAAAGAAGAACAGAAGAATTAGCCAAGACTTACAGAAAAGGAAGAACAACATGGCCAGATGACGCAGAAGTAAAGAACTTAGGTGATATGCTTATTCGAGCTCTTTTAGAAAAAAATATCCCTCATGAATGAAAAGCGGCAGCATCAATTTCAGACCAGAAGTTCGCCTCGAAACACGGTGACTGCTTGCCCACTCAGGTAGACCCGCGCATCGTTCATGCGCAGATGGAGAATCCCTCCACGGGCAGATGCTTGGTAGGCAACCAGTGTCTGCTTTCCCAGTCGCTGGCTCCAAAATGGAGCCAAGGAGCAATGTGCCAGACCCGTCACCGGGTCTTCGTTGACACCCAGTTGCGGGGCAAAATAGCGGGAAACGAAGTCGTAGCCTGCGGTCGTGGCGCGGCTGGTGAGAATGAGTGAACGAACGGGCAGATGCGCAAGAGCACTAATATTTGGCTGCATATTCCTTACGGTTTGCTCACTATCCGTCTCGACAAGATAAGTCATGCCTTTGGTTCTCCAACTAGAGGTAATTGGGACAGCGAGCACTGTGGCAAGACTAGGAGGCATGATAACTTCTTCAACGGTCTCTGAGGGAAAATCCAGTTCTATCAGTTCTCCACATGCTCCTGTTCGTTGAGCATGCAGCACTCCACTACATGTATGAAAATGCACGATCTCTTCTGGCTTGAGGTATCCTGTCTCCCAGAGCACATGGGCACTTGCCAGAGTAGCATGGCCGCACAACTCAACCTCAACTGTGGGAGTAAACCAGCGTAAGTGAACCATCTCAGTATGCAGAGAGACAAAAGCGGTTTCCGATAGGTTCATCTCTTGGGCCATCTGTTGCATCCACTGGTCGCTACGGGGTTCCGTCAACAGACAGATGGCTGCTGGATTGCCTGAAAATACGGTATCGGTGAAGGCGTCCACTTGAAAGAGAGAGAATCTCACAGGCTGTTCCTTTTCACTAGTGGTCCCCTTTCTCGGCAAGCCGTGAGGGACGGGGTATAAGACTATCATAAACAGAAAAGATGATGTTGTCTAGAGAAGACATCAGAAGCATAGATAAATAGATTTTCCAAAACAGCCAATAACTCCTCAATAGTGAACTTACTACGCGCAGTTAAGAAAAGTATGCTACAATTTCGCTATACATACGTCGAGAAGCGCTTGTTGCATACTATTTGGGGGACCTCATGGACATTCAGTTCAAGAAGTATCGCAAAACCGTCCCCACGAGTGTCCACCCCCTCACTCAAGCAGACCACAAACACTTCGGTGGAGTCATCCGAACGCTTGAGCGGCGAGGCGGGAGATTATCTGGTGAGAAGTGGCAAGAGCCAGTGGCCTGTTGATCGCGAGATATTTGAGGCATCCTATCGCCTGATTGAGGAATGAACTGATGACTGAATTTATCCTTGTGCATGGCTCTATACTGCGTGAGGAGGAAATCCATGCATGAAGTCGTCTCCATCTCACCGCGTGTCCTGTACTTGATCGTGTGTGCAGCTCCGCCAGCTCAACAGACAGCAGAAGTCGTCCCACAGGTGCAAGTGCTGGGCTGGGACGTGTGCATCATCGCCACTCCCCAAGCGAGTCGCTGGATGGATCGCGCAGTCCTTGAGGAACTGACAGGACATGTGCTACGAACCGAGTATAAACTGCCAGCGGAGGCAGACCCCCTGCCCAAGGCAGATGCAATCTTGGTCATGCCTGCCACCTTTAACACCATCAACAAGTGGGCGCAAGGCATGAGCGATACGCTTGCCACAGGCATTTTGTGCGAGGCACTTGGGCGGGGCACGCCTCCCGTGCTAGCCGTGCCGTGCCTGAAGATGGATTTGGTCCGTCATCCCGCTTTTGCTAAGAGTATTGACGTGCTCCTTGAGTGCGGTGTGCATGTGCTCCACGAGCCGCAACGCTACCGATCACCTCTGATGGTGCCTTTGCACGAGGTGTTAGCGATCCTGCACGAGATCACAACGGCTCTATAAGCAACTATCAATAAGAGAAGAGAACAATCGAAGAAAAATACTATAAAAGGAGAAAAAAATGTTTGAAGAGAAATCTTCTGTAACAACGGGCTTTAAGAAGCTATCTCTGGCAGATGTAGCGTTAGAGCCGACTCGTCATGGAGCTTTAAAAAGAGTTCTGCTGCGCCATGAGGATGTCGACTCTCAGTTAATGTTTCTGAATGAAGTGTATGTCGCTCCGGGTGAGAAAATTGGCGCACATATGCACCTAGATATGGAAGAGGTGTTTTATTTCTTGGATGGAGAGGGAACGATGCAGATAGAGGACGAAATTCAGCCTGTAGCAGAGGGTGACAGGGTTATCGTCCCTATCCAACAAGTACACATTCTTGAGAATACAGGCGATAAGCCCATGCGCTTTGTCTGCTTTGGGGTAAAGGTACCGGTAGGAACGTGAAAGCTATGGAAAAGCAACTAGACGTGGCAGTAGCACTCATTATCGCAGACTGGTACCGAGGGAAGGTATGAGCCAACCTCGACCCACCTGCAGGGGAGTGCTCTATATCATTGCTTGCGCCAGCTCTTCTGCTCCCCTCACGCAAGGGTTGGTCATGCAGGCGCAAGTGGCGAGGTGGGATGTCTGTGTCATCA
>JAFATZ010000216.1 GCA_019243675.1 Ktedonobacteraceae bacterium
GTCACTGGACCTCGGCGCGAACTACTACGCGGGTCAACGTTGTATCCCTACGAAGCTGTACCACACGGTGATATGATGGAGGCGGGCTGCTTTGGCCTGCTGCGGGCTTTGGCCGATCAGAGCAAGCACCTAGCACCATTCATTGAACCTGCGCTATTGCCCCACTCATAATAAATAAAGCTCAGCCTTAGGACCCGATGGAGTCAGCGCCAATGGCTTACACTTCATTGCTCAACTAGCGCCGTACCGCAAAGATGCTCTGTAGCTTGGTCGCCAGCATCATGTCGCCCGAGACCTTCACCTTACCTGTCAGGAAAGCATTCATCGCATCCAGTTTCCCCTCTGTGATAGCGAGCCAATCCTTGTCGCTCATAGTCATAGTGATATCGGGCTTTTCAACACCACCGACAATAAGCTGACACGTCTGATCAGCAATTCTCAATGCCCACTGTCCAGCCTCATCGCCAGTAATATTCCATTGAAAGGTCTTGCTTATACCTGCTGCTGCTGCTGGATTAAATAACGTTTGCATCATTTCGAAGGTTTCACTAACAGTCATTATCTCTTCCTCTACTAGAAAAACAGGACGGCCCCTACCTTGTAGTATAGCATATAGTGGTGACATCGGTCTTCCCACCTTGTAAATCATCCTAGCTCTGAAGCAGATCTTTGGTTACAAAGAAGACAAGCTAAAAATTTTCTCAAGTTTTTTTGTATATTCGTGTCTTCTGTGCTAGACTAGTAGCACTTTCATGGTACGTAAGTCGTGTAGGTATAGAGAGCGGCAAAGTCGTCTACTATAGCTACACGACCACTTGAGTGACGCTGTGAGGTAGCGATATGGCACAAGGATCCGTAGAGCAAGAGGCAACACATAGCAGTTCCGGGGACGCACATAACCAGGGAAAGAGTATGCTTGGCCCCTTGCTTTGCTGGGCTGTCGTTTTTGCAGACATAGGTACTTCTGTTTACTACGTTCCAGGTATTCTCTATGGCACTAGAGGAGTTGGAAGCCTGGCGGGCTTCTTCGTCTTCTTGACCATGTCCGTCTTTGTCCTGCTTACGCTGAAATATGCTGAGGTTACTCATCGTTTTCCTCAAGGCGGGGGAGTAGTGACCGTGGCAGCTCAAGCCATGAATCGTTGGATGGGGGCGCTGGGTGGCATGTTTATCCTCGTGGACTACTTTCTCACAGCAGCGATTAGCTGCCTGTCAGGAATGCAGTATCTGAGCGTGGTAATACCCATACTTGGCGTATCGCTGCTTGTACCGGGGTTGGGACAGCTCCAACTCCTTCTTCTTTTACTCACGATTGCCATCCTTATCCTGCTAGGCATCCTCAACTGGATCGGTATTAAAGAGAGTGCGCGGGTGAGTTTCGTGGGAGCAGTGATTGCGTTTGTAAGCGATATAGCAATTCTCTTCACGGTGTTCACACATATCTCCTTTTCGTATTTCCTCTCTTTGTTCCCAAAGATGTTTGTAGGCCACATACTTACGCCTTCCACCATTCTCATCGGTTTCGCCAGTTCTTTTCTGGCATTCTCAGGTTTAGAGAGCATATCGCAGCTTTCTCCTGTTATGAAGCAACCACATAAGAAGGTGGCAGGCATGGCGCTGCTGCTTGTAGTGCTGACTATCGGCATAACGAGTCCCCTACTCACGATGCTATCAACACTGTTGCTGCCTCGCCAGGCGGCTGATCCGATAATATCGGCCTACATTATTTCACTGCTGGGTGGTCGTTGGGGGGGTATAGTTCTGCAAACAGAGGTAGCAATTAGTGCAACAGCCCTACTTGTTTTTGCCAGCAACACCGCTATTATCGGCTCCTATCACGTCTTCATAGCGCTTTCGCGTATGGAGTTCTTACCATCATTCATCCTGCGGCGCAATAAGCTTCGGGGCACACCTCATTACTCTATTATACTTGCTACAGCCATTCCTATTGTCATACTTATTCTCGTGCTGGGTAACATAAACATCCTGGGAGACATGTATGCTTTCGGCCTGTTAGGAGCTTTCTCTCTTACGTGTCTGGGCCTCGATATCGTGCGCTATCAGGACTGGAAGACGGCTCGCAGGCAGAGGCGTGGCCTTACAACCCATCGCGAAGAGAGAAGCAACAGCAACAAGCAGTTGCACACCGATGCTAATAAGTTCGAGCAGCTAACACCCTCAGTTGATGAGCAGTCAAAGGAGAATGGCCATATCAATGTCAGCACAGCAGTAGGTAAAGAAATGCTACAGGGTACTGTCTCCGAGGTTGCAGAAGCAGGAAGTCTGTGGTTTAAAATCAACTTCTGGCTGGGTATTGTCACGACCTTGCTGGTGGTAGTTGCATGGTCTACCAATCTAGTAGCCAAGCCGCTTGCCACAGCTTTTGGTGGTGGAGTCACTGTATTGGGCTTGATCGTTGCTTACACCAACTCTCGACTCCACGAGAGACGGGGACGCGTCCCTGTACCTGTCGTTTTCACGCGTATTGGCCAGCGTATACCCAACTCCGTGTTAGCCGTGTTGACGGCGGGTAATGGTCATAACGACGCAGTGATTCGTGCTGCTCTTCATGAGGCGGAAGAAAAAACTCCTGTTTCCTTCTTATATCTAACCAATCATAGGCCCCAGCGGGCAACACCAACTATGATGGAGATCGTTGATCCCTATTTGGATGATGAGCAGGCAAAAGAATACTTCGGCAAAGCAGAAAGTCTTGCATTAAAGGCAAAGGTTGCCAATCGTCGTTTCTTCTATCTAGAAGAACAACCAGATGCCTTGGCCTCCGCTTGGCACGTGATTCAACCACACGATACGGTGATCGCCGCAGTTGACGATGCACAGGCCAAGGACATCAATCCAGACCGTATTCGCTACGAGCTGACACCTAACGGTAAGGTAGCTCATTTGTTAAAAACATGGTAATCAAACGAAGCCGCGTTATGCACATGCTACTGCTACTCTCGTTGTCCCTAGCATTCTTCTCATGCAGTCCAGGGCACAATGGCAGCAACGAAATTGCGTTTTTACGCGCTGGTCATCTCTGGACTATTGATCCAGATGGAGCAAATGCTTTTGAAGTCGTAGCACAGGACACAGCCGTCATTGGTTACAGTTGGTCGCCCACTCATCAAATTTTTGCTTTCCGAGCGCTGGACGCTGATTTTGCTAAAACAGCTACAGCCAAACAGCTTACGAGCAATCCCATCACAGGTCTGCTGGGAGACGCACCAAGCAGCATCAATACTGTTGGTATTGATGGCGGTTCACCCATACCCACTATGCTTTCAAGTACTGATACGCTCTACAGTAACCCGATCTGGAACCCTACTGGCACGCGTTTAGTGTATCGCCAGGAATCGAGTGCATCGTCTCATCCTGCGGGCAATGCATTCTGGTGGATAGCACAAAATGATCAGCCTGTTGGCATCGCAACGCAACTACTGCCCAGTAGCTACTCTGTCCCCTCTTTCGCCTATACAGATTCTCTAGCCGCGGGAAATTCCCGACAGGGACTCTTCACTGTACGATTGGACGGAACTCATCTACGCTATCTCGTACATGGGACACTTCTCGGTCATCCTCTATCAGCTTCCCTAGAGCGTATCTTATGGCAACCAGCTCATCGGCACCCAAGCCTTCTCTATGCCACAAAAACCGAGTCCTCAACAAGAGTTGCTATTGCCCTTTACGACACAGCGACTGATCGTACGAAGACACTAGTAACCTGCAACTGCACGCAGTTCGCCTGGTCGCCCGATGGCAACGCCGTTTTGTATAGTACCAGCTCAAGCTACACTGTTCTGCACTTGGACGATGACACCTCTACTACTATTATAGCAGAGCAAGGAAGCGTGCCCTACTGGTCGCCGGATAGCAAGTTTCTGCTGCTTGATGGTCCCCATGGACTGCTATTGGTACAGATCGCTGAGAAGCAGCAACAAGTCATTCTTACTGACCTCACGGCATCGGTGGGTCCAGCAAGTAGTGTAGCTTCTGCAGATGCAAGTACGCTGCTTCAACCCGTAACAAATAGTCCTTGGGCGGCTGATAGCCGTCACTTTCTCTTTCTTACGCATAGCCGCTTGTCTCTACAAGGCCATGCACTCAAGCCTGGGTTATACACCATAGCTCTAGATACTCATGGTCGGTTACAGGAAGCGCCTACGTTCGTAGACGGTGGCAATGACACACAAGCAGCATGGACCTACCAGGACGCTAATACATCATTTTTATACTAGCAAGAAGAGTATCTGCATGTTTTGCATGGCAACCCTTGCGGTTGCCATGCTCATTCGCTACAAGACAGGCAAGTAGGGACGCATCATCTCGTTATCCTCGTGGTCGAGGATATGGCAATGCCAGACGTAGCCGGGACCAGTGGTCGGATCGAACGGGTAGAGATTCTGTCCCGGCTTAACGGCATCGACCGCCGTGGGCGTGGGAGCCCAACGCAAGACAATGCGGGTTATTGCATGCATCCCATGGGGATAGACTTTGATCGTATCCTTCCAGCCAGCTTCATTAGCGTCGGGTAGCACAATAGCACCCTGCAGATAAGGTGTGACATCTGGGTTCCCTCCAAGCGCACCGCTAGCATTAGGATCCGTGTAAGGCAGGGGTGGCCCAAAGCCAGGGATATAGTTACCGCCGGGGAACAATGAGTTATACTTATCCCGGTAGCGCTTGACATCGACTTCCTGACGGTTGAGGATCTGGAACTGGAGCAGGTGAACATGGATCGGGTGAGCATCTTCGGTCAAGTTGATAATCTCCCACTCTTCCGTCGCACCCACCTTCGGCAACTCGGTCAGATAGTTTCCATCTACGACCTTCGAGCCTGGAATGGGCGTCATCGTGCCCTCGCGCATGCCCTCCCAGTTTGTATTGTTGAGTAACACCTGAATTGGGCCACCCGGTCCCTCGACTTCGACCAGTACCAGTTGTCGTTTCACCGTAGGTTTTACCCCTGCGGACAGCGTACCAGTCCGCGGGTCTGCCAGTCGCACAATCGCTGGTTCCTGGTGGACGCTTCCGCGCAAGGGTGCGCCGCTGGCGGGATCATAGGTTCTATCGGGACCGGAGGAGTGCTTCTCTACACGGAATTGCATAATCCGGCCATTCGTCTTCGCATCCAGCGGAGTCCCCCCAGAAGGGTAGGGAGCAGGAGCATCATTGATAAGTATGAATTTATGACCCTCGCAGCCAGCAAAATCGATAATGATATCGGCCCGCTCAGCAGGAGCCAGGAAAAGCTTGAGCTGCTGCGCGACCTGCGGGTTGTTGAGCATTACCGGCGTATCAAGTAGGCCGCCATCGGTGCCGATTTGCCAGAAAACCGGGCCTGGTTTCTGGGTATCCGCGTCTACCAAGCTCATACGGTAGAAGCGAGCATTAGAGCCGTTGACGATGCGGAAGCGGTAGCGTTGTGGCTCGACATCAAGGTAGGGCCAAGTCGCCCCATTAACCACAATTGCATCGCCGAAAAACTCAGGGATCCAGAAGGGATGTACGGAAGGATTGGGTGGAGGACCATTCAGGCCAGTAGGATTAGTACTATCAGGGAACAGTAATTGCCCGTTAGTATCAAACTGCCGATCCTGAATGAGCAATTCAACTTCTCGGTCGTCTGCTGGCAGACCAAGCGCATTATCGACTCTGCCAGTATCGTACTGGTCACGGAGCAGGTAAAAGGCAGCAAGTCCCGAAAAGACACTGATGCGTGTCATCCCTAGCGTGTGATCGTGAAACCACAGTGTCGCAGCCAGTTGGGAATTGGGATAGCGAAAGACGGCGGCGTTCGGAGAGGTAGGTGTAACTGTGTAATAGCCCTTGCCATGACGCCCATCTGGGGTAAACCACTGATCAGGACCACCGTCAGACGTTGAGGGAACCTCAACCCCATGCAGGTGCGTCACCGTAGGAATCGGACCTCGATAAGGATCTCTCGGTCCCATCATATCCATCATGACGCCCATATGCTTCTGGCGCAACGGATCGGCCCAGTGGATTGTCTGATCAATCGTCAAGTACTTCTCAAGCTCAGATTTGCCCGACAGGGGTAAGTTATTGACGTAGGTAATCGTCGTTGGCGTACCACGTTGTGCCTCAACCGTATAGCCTGGAAAAAAAGGTGCCCGCTGACCGACCTTGTATCCCCAAACATACGTTCCTGCGTTAAAGGGAGCGGGCAGCTTCTCATACAGGCTCGAAGGCAAAATTTTCTGCTGGAACTCCTGCATAGTGATAGTGAATGAACTGGAGCTGACCCTATGCCCCGCGAAGGTCGGCAACTGCTGCACAAACTGCGGAATATCTGCACCGGGCAAAGGAATCTGCGCAACGCCAACGCTGAGAGGTTGCTTTTGATTAAACATGAAATGGATCTCCTCCTCACTTACTTCCGAAAGTGACACTTTCTGTCTCGGCAAAATTGTGTATCTCACCCCTATGGAAAAGAGAGAGCCTCACCAGATAAACGATAGCCACTCAGTTTTTTAGCGTAGAGGAGGAGAAGTGAAGAGAGAGGCCATATCTTACGCACCACCGAGATACGCTTGACGTACCAAATCATTGTTCAGCAGATTGTGCGCCGTATCGCTCAACACAACCTTACCCGTTTGCAGGACGTAGCCACGATCAGCCAAGCTCAAAGCCATCGATGCATTTTGCTCGACAAGGAAAACAGTTACACCTGCTTGACGAATACGTGTAATCACGCTAAATACCGTTTCCACAAGAATAGGAGAGAGACCCATTGATGGTTCATCCATACATATTAAGCGCGGACGGGACATCAATGCACGAGCCATGGCCAACATTTGCTGCTCGCCACCGGACATAGTACCCGCGATCTGCTTCAGGCGCTCTTTAAGACGAGGGAAGATCTCGTAGACGCGCTCCATGTCCGCCTTAATTTCCATGCGATCCCTGCGGCTGAAGGCACCCATCTCTAGATTCTCTAGCACACTCATGCGAGCAAAGATGCGTCGTGCCTCGGGGACAAGCGCCATACCGGAGGTCACGATATCACCTGGCAACATATGGTCGATGCGCTTTCCCTCAAACTCGATGACGCCACGCTTCGGTCGCAGCAGACCAAAAATGGTTTTCATCGTCGTTGTCTTACCTGCCGCATTCGCTCCCAAGAGACAGACGATCTCGCCCTTGTTGACTGCAAGTGAGACATCATGCAAGACCTGACTTGGACCATAGAATGTATCTACATGTGAAAGCCGCAACATTGCAGACGCAGTTTTTGGCTCAGTTTGCGAAGTATGAGTAGAAGGCTGCATGCTCACCTCGTTTTCTCTGCGTTATTCATGCATACTCTGATCAGCAGAAGTCGTTGCCTTGCCAAGATACGCAGCAATGACACGCTCATTACGTCGTATCTCATCGGGCAACCCTTCTGCAATCTTACGTCCGTAGTCAAGCACCGCAATACGGTCGGATATGCCCATTGTCACTGTCAACTTATGTTCGATTAATAAGATAGTAAGGCCAATCTCATCACGCAGACGGCGCACATACTTAACCGCTTCCAGCGTCTCTGCCTCATTCATTCCTGCCGTCGGTTCATCTAACAGCAGAAGTTGAGGTTTGGCAGCGAGCGCACGTGCAATCTCAACGCGCCTGCGATCAGCGTAAGAGAGATTGATTGCGTACTCTTCCTGTCGCTCTACTAGAGCAGGACCGAAGAAACCAAGCAGATCAAGCGCCCGTTTGCGCGCCTCCGCCTCCTCGTGCATCACATTGCGTGTGCGCAACAGAGAATCTAGCACACTGGCCTTGAGCTGCGTATGTTGACCCACCAGGATATTCTCCAGCACGGTCATATTGTTGAACAGACGAATATTCTGAAAAGTGCGTGCAATACCACGTACCAGCACTTGATCGGGACTAAGACCCACCAGCGATTTGCCTTGTAGAAGAATATCGCCAGATGTTGGGCGATAGATACCAGTAATCAGGTTAAACACAGTCGTTTTACCGGCCCCATTGGGACCGATAATACTCATAATCTCTTTCGGTCGTATATGTAAATTGACATCTTGTACTGCCACCAGACCACCAAACCTCTTAGTTACACTCGACAACTCTAATATTGGCACGCTTGTAGGTTGGACAGGGATTCCCTCCAGTCTCACACGTTTGATACTCATTGCAACAGTTCTCTCCTCGCTGTCACTCTACATGTACCTCGGACTCGAATCCTGGCGCTCCAGGTGTTGCGTCCAGTGAACTTATCTCGACTGTCTCTCCAGGTGTTTCTGTCCGATGCAATTCACGCCGCCTACGTGTGCTTGGTAGCAAGCCCTCTGGTCGGAAAATCATAATCACAATCAGAATGACTCCGAAAACCAAATTCCGAATATTACTAAAGGAGAAATTAGGGAATACATGCACAATCAGCGCATTGATAGGATATATTATACCGTTCGGGTTGGTAGCTAACGTATCAAGCTGTGAGAGAATCAGTACATTAATAGCGTAGACAGCTAAAGCCCCAACGATCACCCCCGGAATACTACCAAGGCCACCGATAACGACCATAGCAAGGTAAATGACCGAGTCACTAAAACTAAAGCTGTCTGGTGACACACCACCTAGCTTTGCAGCATAGTAAGCCCCAGCAATACCTGAAAAAAAGGCTCCTGCAGCGAACGCAAACAATTTGGTACGCACTAGATTGACCCCTGATGACGCAGCAGCAATTTCATCCTCACGGATAGCAATCCATGCACGACCTAAACGAGAGTCACGTAAGCGAATATTGGCAAGCAGCACGAGTGCAATAAGCACGAGTATGAGATAGTAGTAAGGAAGCGGTGTGGACACCGTCCAGCGGATACCGGGAAATGCTGGTGAGTAGACACCAGTAAGACCATTGGTGCCATTGGTATATTTGTCCATATTCAGAAAGATAATAGGCACAATCTCACCAAATCCCAGGGTTACGATAGCAAGGTAATCTCCACGTAGGCGTAGCGTAGGCGCTCCGAGCAGCACTCCCCAAAATGCCGCAATCAGTGCCGTCACCAACACCATTGGCCAGAAAAACCATGGCCATATCTGCGGATTCACTGCAATACCTGTTAGCACAGTGAACTGCGGTGAACCAACCATGCCCCAGGTATAGGCACCGATAGCAAAGAAGGCGACGTAGCCGAGATCAAGTAGACCCGCAAAACCAACAACAATGTTGAGGCCAAGCGCCAGAATAACATAGCGACCTGCATCTCCATAATTAGCCAGACGACCTGCCGTGCCAAAGCCAAACAGGAAAGGATCAAGTACGGGATAAAAGAGCAGGAAAGCAAAAAGGAGTACTATATAAAAACGCTGAGCACCGGTGCTTTGTAACGGCAGGTCGTTAGGTACCAGATCCTTCGCTTCTTCACGTACACGGGTAGAAGAAAGCACCTCAAGTTGATGGCTCTTGTTCACAGTAGCATTATTTGTGCCCTTGCTTTTTTCAGCAATGGTACGCTGTAAGGCAATGAGACCGCCTAAGCGACCTAAAAAATAGCCTGCGATAGGTAGAATGAGTGTGCGAACAGCTACCCAAGCCAAAAGCAGCGGCGGCAGTTGTCCCATGAAGTAAAAGATCAGATCAGCAATCAACCACACGACTGCAAACAGTGTCGCAAACCAGAAACCACCAACAGTAGCACGTTTTAGTAACATGCCTCGTTGCTCACCATTGATGACTTTCAGAGTCTCTAGTGGCGGAGGAGCTTCGTAGTGACGTGCTTTACGCACACGACCACGTACGTAAAGATAGACGGACCAGATAATAGCACACGCGGCAAGTCCGATAAATAGGTCGTTGAAAACAATCACCATAAAGATCGGGAGCAAGGCAAAGAGTGCTACATCGGTCCATAGCCCGAGCATGCGACGGCGACCACTATCAGCCGCTACTAGATACCCCACAAGCGTTATTATTACTGCATAGAAGATACCAATAAAAATAGCCGCCTGGATAAGAGACGCCGTATCGGAGACAGCAAGCCTTGGCTGAAGCAAACCGAGCAGCACATTGTTAACAATAGATTCTCCACTCCAGACAAAGGTAAACACGCTGATAGGGACAAGCAGCGCCACAATCCATTTGAGCAAGATAAAGCGCGTTTGCATTACTCTTCTCCCCTTCACACCTTCTCAGGAACCTGCTGCCCCAAAAGACCAGAGGGGCGGAAAACCAAGATCAGAATGAGGATAGCAAAAACGACAGCCTGCGACCAAGCTAGACCACCATGTGGCAGTCCATATGGCAGGTCTCTGTCAGGAATAAAGATTACTAGTGCCTGGATCAGACCTATTAATAAACCTCCGAGCATAGCTCCAACAATATTGCCTATACCGCCTAATACCGCCGCAGTGAAGGCAATCAGCCCTAATTGGAAACCAATATTGAATTCTGTAACGCTGATTTGCAATGAATAGATGAAGCCTGCCGCACCAGCAAGTCCGGCACCAATAAAGAAGGTGATCGCAATAACGCGATCAACGTTCACGCCCATAAGCGCAGCCGCTTCACGATCCTGGGCCACAGCACGCATGCCACGCCCAATGCGTGTGTGACTAATCAACAACTGAAGACCAGCCATTAACACAACTGAGACAACAATGACCAGTATGTCAGTATTCTCAATAATTACTGGACCTAGGTAGTAAGGAATTTTAGGAATAATTGCTGGAAATGGGACTGGCGTGAGACCTAACGTAAATTTGCCAATATCCTCTAGAATCAGCGAGACACCAATAGCGGAAATAAGCGGAGCGAGGCGTGGAGCATTGCGAAGCGGACGATAGGCAACGCGTTCTATCACTACCCCTAGTACTGCACAAACGAGTATCGAACTGAGAAAAGCTACAAGCACTATACCCATCAGCGCCCACCCTGAAGGTTTCGATGAGTCAGTAATGGCAAATATATTCACTACAGTGAGGGAGACAAGGGTACCAATCATGAAGATATCGCCATGAGCAAAGTTGATCAATTCGATGATACCATAGACCATTGTATATCCTAGAGCGATAAGTGAATAGATAGCTCCAGTTGCAATGCCAGTAACTAATAACTGAACCAAAAGGGTCATAACATATCAACCTCACTCTACAACTATCATCTATTATACACAAGGTTAAAGGATTACGTAACAGGAACACTCTATGTGTTGTACGTGTGGGCATAGGCCGTAGCCTACACCCACACGTACAACACATTCATATAGGGCCATAGGCCCTGATATCTCTCCACGGATAGCCATCTGACGATTACGGTACAGTCACTACGGCATGAGCTGCCCAATCGGGCTTGCCATTCACACTAGCAACTTGGTAGATCGTGAAGAGCTTGTTTGTCGTGTCACCATTCTCATCAAAAGAGGTGTGACCAGTAGCACCGTTATAGGATGTGTCCTTCAGTGCATCAATGACTGCCTGACGGAACACCTGAGCTTGCGCATTATCACTTGAGTCCTTGGGCGTGTGCGTCTTGGTAAGAGCCACCTTGATCGCTTGAATAAGGATATTCATCGCATCATAGGCAGTTGCGCTGTATGGACCTACATCACTGCCATAGGTAGCCTTGTAGTCCTTGACGAAAGTTTGGGCACTAGCAATTTTGCTTGCATCAGGGGCAGCCACAGTAGCAAAGATTGGCCCACCCGACTCTCCAACAGCCTGGGCAAAGCTAATGTCTTGTATACCATCACCTCCTGCATATGCAGTATTTTGCAGTGCAGGATTGGCCTCCATCTGCTTACGAATCAGTGTACCACCGTTGGCATAGACACCTCCAAAGTAGACCACGTCAGGATGGGCTACTGCAACTGCATCTAACACCTGAGCATATGAGGTGGTACTCTTGATGGAGTGGCTTTTATCATCAACGACT
>JAFATZ010000265.1 GCA_019243675.1 Ktedonobacteraceae bacterium
GTAGATGCTGTGGTACGCAAAGCTCTTGCTAAAAAGCGAGAGGATCGCTACACGTCGGCGGGCGAATTAGCACGAGCACTACGCAACGCTATTGCGTATCCTGATTCTGTTTCATTGAGCCACGGGTCTCAAGTTTCTGTGTCCGCCTCACAGCTCTCACCGACTCTAGAGTCGCCACAGCGTCTAGCACCAGCACAGATGCAGGTGCAACCAACTGACAACCCTTATGCACCACATTACACGCAAAATATCCCGTACAAGTCGGCACCTACACGGTCGAAAGGTTTAGCACTTTGGCTCGGCTTGATCGTGGCATTTTTTGTGCTACTTCTTACAGTAGGTGGAGTGTTCCTTGGTGCGCGGGTTATCGGAGGAGTTGGGTCACAAGCAAGTCCTACCGCTCTTCCCACGCCCACAGTGATACACACTCCTACACCCGTGCCTACTCCAACCATGACTCCTGTGCAGCAGGGGCAATCGGTCGTAAAGCTGTATTACGACGATATCAATCAAAAGAATTATAGTGCTGCTTACCAATTATGGGGAGCCGATTACCACAAGCAGGATCCCTACGATCATTTTGCCGCTGGCTTCCAGCACACAACTCATGATGATATCAGGATTCAGAGTGTAACCTTGCAGTCAGATGGGACAGTTATGGTAGAGATTATGCTTTATGCGAGTGAAGAAAGCTCGTCTGGCATAATAGTTCAAGTTTTCCAGGGCAGCTACACTGTTGGCATAGAGAATGGTGCATGGAAACTACTAGCTGCTAATTTGCAGCCAGTTGCCACAGGTTGAGCACTGACTTTCAGATAGGGAACCTCTTTCTACCTATTGCAGAGGTGCTCAACCTGCTCAAAAAAGTGATCCTATCAATTCAAGCTTCTAGCGTTCTACGGATCGCATTCACGACTCTGCCAGGTGTAGGAATGAGCAAATCTTCGACAGTTGGTATGGGAAAGGGTGTATCAGGACTAGTCACACGCTCAACTGGTTTGAGCAGGGCATAGAGACAGTGCTGGTTGATGACAGCGACGATTTCGGCACCTACGCCGCCAGTACGGGCGGCTTCGTGTACAACAACAGCGCGCCCCGTTTTGTTCACGGAATCGGCAATAGTCTGCTCATCCATAGGGGCAATGGTGCGCAGTTCAACCACTTCGACAGAAGCTTCATCAGAGGATTCTAACTGCTTCGCTGCCTCTAGCGCAACGGCAACCATAGCACCATAGGCAATGACTGTGACATCACTTCCCTCGTGTACCACCACAGCCTTGCCGATAGGAACAGTATAGTACTCGGCTGGCACCTCTTGCCTGAAAGAACGATAGAGCCTCATATGCTCCAGCAAGAGAACAGGATCAGGATCTGCAATTGCAGCGTGCAGCAACCCTTTCGCATCGTAGGGATTGGAGGGAATAACTATTTTGATCCCCGGTGTGTGCATAAAGAGACCCTCAATGTTATCCGAATGCATCTCATGAGAGCGCACATTACCACCAAAGACGGCACGGATCACAAGTGGAACAGTGTAGAGACCGCCGGAGCGGCTACGCATATGTGCTGCTTGAGAGACGATCTGGTTAAAAGCGAGTAAGCTAAAACCAGCGAATTGAATCTCTGCAATAGGACGTAGCCCATAGACTGCTATGCCTATTGCTGTACCAATAATAGCCGATTCTGCTAATGGTGTATCGAATACACGCTCCTCTCCGAAGCGATTCTGCAGCCCCTCGGTTACACGGAAGACACCGCCATTTTTACCCACATCCTCGCCAAAGATCAGCACACGCCGATCATGTTCAAGCTCCAAGGCAAGCGCATTGTTAAGTGCCTCAATCATAGTCCATCTTGGCATATGCTACTCCCTTCCCAATTCTCGCATTATTTGTGCTCGTTGTGCCTTCAGTTGCGGCGTCAGCTCACTATAGACAAGATCGTAGACCTGAGCACAGTCTTGTGGCGGTAAGGCTTCAAGCCTGTTAATGGCCTGCTCTATCTCTGTTGTGACCTCTTCGTGCAGTACATCATTATCCTTCTCACTAAGAATGTGCTGATCGAACAGAAAGGCACGGAAGCGCAGAATGGGGTCGCGTTTGCCCCATTCAGTGAGATCACTTGCGGGGCGATAGCGCTTAGGGTCGTCAGCGGTTGTATGTGCTCCTAAGCGATAAGTAATAGCCTCAATCAAGGCAGGGCCTTCACCAGCACGGGCACGCTCTACGCAGTCGCAGACAACTTTGTAGACAGCGAATAGGTCGTTACCATCCACAAGGTAACCTGGCATACCGAAGGCTGGCCCACGATGAGCAATGTACTGTGCGGCAGTCTGCTTGCTGCGTGGTACAGAGATAGCCCAACCGTTATTCTGTACGACAAAAACGACGGGAGCTTTGAAGACACCCGCAAAGTTGAGCGCCTCGTTGAAATCACCCTCAGAGGTAGCGCCATCGCCGCACACGCCCACTGCAACCTGTGGCTGGCGATCATATTTCAGGGCCATAGCAATGCCGACCATATGCGGCAACTGTGTGGCGAGCACAATCTGAATTGGCAGACAGTGGGCCTCTGCAGAATAGTCATCACTGACATAGCCACGATATAGTTTCATGATGGCTTGCATGGGTACGCCTTTTACAAGATAAGAAAGTATCTCGCGGTAGGAACCTGCCAACCAATCTTTCTGCTGTAGTGGCGCGGCTAGCCCTACAGAGGTTGCTTCTTGTCCATTGAGGGCACTGAAGGTTCCCATACGTCCTTGTCGCTGCAGTGCTACCATGCGGTCCGAAAAGGCTCGTCCCAGCACCATCCAGCGATACAGCTTCACTAGTTGTTCGGCGGAAAGAAGTGGTACTTCGCCGATAATCTTTCCTTCAGGAGTCATAACCTGGTGCATTGTTTCAGTAAGTGGAAATGGCATCGTATACCTTCCTCTTCTCACGTCTTGCTTTTATTTCTGCTGTTATTTTACCACCAGAGGGAAGCGAGCATGGCGACCGCAAGGGATCGCCACTACTTACTATACTCGTTACATGACGGTGGCGCAGCGTGTAGCGTAGGGGCGACCCTCGCGGTCGCCCTGGGGCTTGCCTGATACGGTTACGTGGTTGCACTTACGCGCAAGACAATCTTGCCGAACTGGGCAGCTTGACCCATGTAACGCAGCGTTGCACCTGCCTCGGCTAGAGGAAATACCTTATCTACTACTGGCCGTAGCCCGTTCTCGCCAAAGAGCGAGAGCATACCGCGAAAATCTGCGGGCGAACCCATCGTAGAGCCGCGTACGTTAAGCTGTTTCCAGTAAACGCGTCGTACTGTCAATTCTGGTGTGATGCCCGTTGTCGCTCCGTAACTAACGACGCGACCACCAGGACGCACAGCATCGAGAGCTTGCTCGAACGTCCGTCCTCCTGTACTATCGATGATGAGGTCCGGCCCCTTGCCGTTGGTAAAGCTTCGCACAGCCTTGACCCAATCGGTCGTTTTGTAGTTATAACCTTCATCTGCTCCCAGTGAGCATGCGCGCTCAATCTTGTCATAGCTGCCGGAGGTAACGGATACGCGTGCGCCCATATATTTAGCAATGAGCAGAGCAAAGGTGGCCACTCCTCCTCCAATGCCCGTTATGAGCACTGTATCACTGCTCTGCACTTCTCCACGTGTCACAGTAGCCCGATACGCCGTGAGACCTGCGAGCGGGAGAGCCGCAGCCTGTTCATCGGTGAGACCTGCTGGTCGTGGGTAAATAGCGCTTGCTGGCACCTTGACTAATTCGGCAAAGGTGCCGTTGTCGGGCAGGCCAAGAATACGCCATGTAGGCCCCTGCACGTGCGGGTCATCGCCCCAATCCAGGCTAGGATTAATGATAACGGCGTCGCCGACCTTCCAGCCCTCTACTGCTGTACCAATAGCCGCTATCTCGCCAACACCGTCGGAGCCAGGGATAATAGGAAAGCGTAGACCAGCATATTGGCCCTGACAGATGTTCAGGTCACGATGGTTGAGGGAAGCGGCTCGTAGGCGTACTACAACTTCGCCCTGTTCTGGTGTTGGGTCTGCTACCTCCTCTAGATGCAGGGCCTCTGGCTCAGTAACCTGATGCAGTACGATTGCTTTCATGAATGTACCTCGTTTCGTTGCTGAATTTTATTAGTGTGCTCTTTAAGATTGTCACATGGTGAGGCTGCATTCAATACGCGATCAGGGATATTCTAATCAGTCTATCCCATCAATTGCGCAGATAGGCGCTGGTGAGCGACTGCGGCGCGTTCAGCAGTTGCTGCGGTGTGCCCTCGAACATCACCCTGCCGCCCTTATTGCCGCCTTCCGGCCCCATATCGATGATCCGGTCGGCGTTCTTGATAATATCCAGGTTGTGCTCGATCACGATCACGGTATTGCCCGTATCGACAAGGCGGTCCATGATAGCGAGTAAATGGCTGATATCCGACATGTGCAAACCCGTGGTCGGCTCATCCATCACGTAGATGCTACCCTTCTTATGCAGTTCGCTGGCGAGTTTAATGCGCTGGCATTCGCCGCCCGATAACGTGCTGAGCGGCTGGCCCAGCGTCAGGTAATCCAGCCCGACATCGCTCAACGCCTGCAAGCGGCGCACGATCTCTGTGGCGGTGAAGAATTCCAGCGCCTCGCGTACCGACATGTTAAGCACATCGGAGATCGATTTGCCGTTGAGTTTGTACGCCAGCACTTCATCCTTAAAGCGTTTGCCGCCGCACGTCTCGCAGGGGATTTTCACCTCGTTCAGGAAGGCCAGATTCGTGTAGATCACGCCGAGACCCTGGCAGGTTTCACACGCGCCTTTCGAGTTGAAACTGAACAGCGATGGACTGACCTTGTTTTCCGTCGCGAAGGTTTTGCGGATGTCGTCCATGATCCCCGTGTAGGTCGCGGGGTTGGATCGGCTGGAAACGCCTACCGCCGATTGGTCGATCACGATGGCGTCGGGGCATTGGGGCAGAAACGAGTAGTGAATCAGGGAGCTTTTGCCGGAACCCGCCACGCCCGTCACGACAGTCAGAACGCCCGTAGGAATATCGACGTTGACGTTTTGCAAGTTGTTGGCGCGGGCGTTGATGATCGGTAGTTTGCCCTTTGGCTTGCGGAACGAGCTTTTGATGGGCCTCGACCGGTTCATGTGTTTGCCTGTCAGCGTATCAGCCTTGAGCAACCCAGCCACATCGCCTTCGTAGACAATCGTCCCGCCGCGACTTCCGGCGTGTGGGCCGACATCGACAATGTGATCCGCCACTGCGATCACCGCCGGATCGTGTTCGACCACGAGCACCGTGTTGCCCTTATCGCGCAGTTTGCGCAGTAGATCGTTCAGGCGGTGAACGTCGCGCGGATGCAGGCCGATGCTCGGCTCATCGAAGATGTACAGCACGTCCACCAGGCTGCTACCCAGGTGCTTGACCATCTTGATGCGCTGTGATTCGCCGCCCGATAGTGTATCCGTTTCGCGGTTCAGGCTGATGTATTCTAGGCCGATGTCGATCATGTGTTGCAGGCGCTCGACCAGGTTTTCGACCATCGGCGCGGCTACCGGATCTTTGATCTCGCG
>JAFATZ010000271.1 GCA_019243675.1 Ktedonobacteraceae bacterium
CATGATAAACATCATCGAGACCATAAGTAGCGCGAAGAGAATTTGCATGGCGTATTGCAGGAACGCGATCAGTGCGCCCAACTGCATATCGTTATTGCTGACGCGAATAGCGCCAAACCAGAGAATAGCCACGCTAGAGACGTTGAGAACCAGCATCATTGTTGGCATCATGATAGCAGTGAGACGGTTAACGGCTATGGCTACATTCGTCAGGTCGCGGTTGGCCTCGTCAAAACGTTTCTGCTCATGCTTGATACGGTCAAAGGCGCGAATCACACGCACTCCGGTTAGGCCTTCATCCAGAATGAGATTGAGTTTATCCAGCTTGACCTGCAAAAGGCGCGAGAGCGGTATGGACCTATTGAGCACAAGAATGATCACACCGACCAGCACAGGGGCAATGACCACAAAGATCAAGGAAAGCGTAGCATCTTGGGCGATGGCCAGAATAACGCCGACGACAAGCGTTATTGGCGCAGTAATCAACATGCCCAGCACGAGAATAGCGACCTGCTGTACCTGTGTCGTGTCGTTGGTTGTGCGCGTGATCAGCGAGGCCGTGCTAAGGGTATCAAATTCGTGCAGGGAGAATTTCTCCACGTGGTGGAAAATCTTGGCACGCAAAATTTTGCCAAAGCCAGTAGCGACTCTGGCGGAATAAAGACTGCCGAAGATGGCGCATACTGTACCGCCGACCGTCACCAGCAGCATCAAGCCACCGATTTGCCAGATGTAGCCGATATCTTTGCGTACGATACCTTTATCCACAATATCTGCCATCAAGGTTGGCAGATAGAGGTTGGCCACAGTTTGTGCAAGCGCAAGCAGCGCCACAACAACGATCAGCAGGCGATATGGCTTCAAGAACCGCAATAATTTAATCATGCTTCTTCAACTCCATTCCATTGGGATTGTCGCATGGTAGCTTCTTTTTGGCTAAAATAGCGAACTACCTTTGATATGAGCGAGGCGAAGTGTTCGCTCTCGTCCTTGCCCAGGTATTCAACTAATCCATCTATAGCAGACGTACGCAGCTCCATTGCTTGCCTGATAACATCTTCACCCTGCTTGGTCAGCTTAATGCCAACGGCCCGTCTATCCACTGGGTCACTGTGTCGCTCGATGAGTCCATTGGCCTCCAGACCTTTGAGCAATTGGGTCACACTCGGAGAGGTCACATGCAGCAACTTGCTGATCTCCGAGACTTTCATGTCGGAGTTGCCAGGCTTCATGCAACGTTTAATACACAATAGCAAACGAATTTCGCTTGGCTTACACCCTGCAATTGAGTGTTCCTGCCAACCAAACCTATGAAACTCTCGTAGCGCTTCCATCAGTTTTAGCGTCGTTGGGTTGATGTCCCGATCAATTATCATTTGCTCACCTTCCTCAATTTACTAGGTTCGCAAATATTTTACCACATAATTTATTTGGTAACCTATCTAAATTATACGAGGTAGCTGGACAATTGTCAAGGGTTTCTGGGCCAAAAATTCAAGTATCTGTGACAAAACCCATGTCACAAAATAGCAATGAGCGGTGTCTTATAAGCACTATGCATAGGAAGAAATAATTAGTAGAGAAAGAGAGTCATGTCGTCAAATACCAGAAAAACGCCTCTCGTCACTTTGCATGATGAGCAGTCGTTTGAAGCGGCTTTTACGCGCTACTACGCCTTGGTGTATCAGCTTGCCTACCGCTGTACGGGACGGCATGATGAAGCAGATGATATTGCTCAAGAGGTATTTTTGCGCTTTTATCATATGCCGCCGCATGCTAGAAGTGAAGGAGAGCAGCGGGCTTGGCTCTGCCGCGTCGCTACGAACCTAAGTTTGAATGCCTTGCGTACGCAACAGCATCGCACGCATTACGAAGAGCAAGCTGGGCAAGTAAAACAACAGGGCACCGATGAAGACGCAGCCAATCCCGAGCAGCAGGTACTTGCGGGCGAGCAAGCTGCGTTCATACGCGCTGTTCTCGCTGAGTTACCCGAGCGGCAACAGACCTACCTCTTACTGCGGAGTGTTGGTCTGAGTTATAGAGAGATTGCGCAGGCTACAGGAGTTGCGCCAGCTTCCGTTGGCTCACTGCTGGCACGCGCTGAACGTGAATTTCGGAGAAGATATCATGAACGAGTCACAGCCTCAAAAAGTGAATGACAGATGTTTAGATATGGGCCACTTGGTCAGCCTGCGTGATAATGAGTTGACTGCGGCTGAGCAGGCCAGGGCGGAGGCCCACTTGGCTGAATGTGCTGACTGCGCCGCTGATGAGCGCAGCGTGGCGACAAGCAGTCGAGAAGTATACGAGTTATTGGCTACATTGGATGCACCTGCCAATGTAGACCCAAAGGTTGCCTTGGCAGATGTGCAGACCAAGCTTCACACAGAAAGTCAGACGAAGAGCCGTATTATTCCCTTACCTATAGTGTCACGTAGCGAGAAGATGCCGCTGTTTGAGGGTAAGCGCCGTCGCGGCTATGCGTGGCTCACAGCGGCAGTTGCGGCAGCGCTGCTTGCGGTGCTGCTGCTGCCCAATGCAGGTGTTCTAGCTGATCAGTTCCTCTCGCTGTTCCGTGTGCAACAGTTTCAGCCTGTGAGTATCAATCCGCAAACCTTCCGCTTCGACCTCATGACCAACTTCCGCAGTTTCGGCGACATGCAGGTACAATATAACGACGGCGCAGGTGTTACTGATCCAACGCAGTCCCAGGTGCAGCAAGCTATTCATTTCTCGCTGCTGCTGCCCAGCCATCTACCACCAGGAGTCGGCCAGATGAAGCACTTCTTCCTTGTGCAGAGTGGGCAAGGCACGTTTACCTTTAGCGCTGCTCAAACACGGGCGTACCTTGCCAGTACAGGACAGAGCAACGTGCATATCCCTGACCAACTCGACGGTGCGACCTTCACCATCACCGTCGATCCTGGTTTTGTTGCCAACTACTCTGACTGCTCACAGGGCAAGACTGGCTCTCTTAACAAAAAGATCACGTCACTTTCTGAAACCACGCTGGCACCATGCAATAAAGGGTCAATGTTCTACCTAGCAGAAATCCCTAGTCCAGTTTTAAAGGCGACGGGCAAGGCATCGCTCAAGGACCTGCGCGATTTTCTGCTCTCCCTGCCTAAGCTATCGCCAGA
>JAFATZ010000329.1 GCA_019243675.1 Ktedonobacteraceae bacterium
CCTGGTCGTTTTGACCGTCGTATCACTGTTTCTCTGCCAGACCGTGCTGGGCGCGAAGCTATTCTCAGAGTACATACACGCCGTAGCCCCTTGCACGAAGGTGTGAGCCTAGAACGCCTGGCAGGGCTGAGTACAGGGATGAGTGGAGCTGACCTAGCCAATTTGGTGAACGAAGCGGCCTTGTGCGCTGCACGCCAGAACTTGCAGCACATCTCCCACGAATGCTTTGAGGATGCGCTTGTGCGCGTACAACTGGGTGCCCTGCGTCCCTTAGTGCTCAGTGAGAGGGAGCGGCGCATTATCGCCCACCACGAAGCGGGTCATGCCTTAGTCGCACACTACCTACCAGAAGCCGACACAGTACACCGCGTCACCATCCTACCACGCGGTCAGAGCCTGGGTGTCACCCAATTGAGTGCAGAGGAAGACCGCTACAACTATAGCCGCCAGATGTTGATGGCGCGTATTGCTGTAGGCTTGGGCGGTCGTGTCGCCGAAGAATTGACCTTTGGACTCGATCAGATCACTACTGGCGCAGAGAATGATCTGCAGGTGGTTACCGACCTTGCCCGTCGTATGGTGACACGCTGGGGCATGAGCGAGCGGTTGGGCTTGGTCTTTGCCGACGGCGCTGATGGAGGTAACTTTTCTCTCAATATGCGACGCATCGACCCCACTATGCTTCCTGCGCAGTCGCATTCACTGGCGATGGATGCAGATGGACGCTTCTTCTATGCTGATAGTCTTTCAACTCATCAGCAACTTTTCTCAGCAACGGCTGCGCCACGCGGTGAGCAAAGTCCGGCACTTCAAGCTACAGTAGATGCTGAGGTACAACGCATTCTCGCCGAAGGGCGTGAGATGGCGCGTACACTACTCAGTGAACACGCTGCTCAGCTCACTCTACTGGCTGACTCGCTGATGGAGCACGAGCAGCTCAATCGTGCGCAGTTTGAAGCATTGTTGGCCACGAGCGAATAAGCAACGAACACAAGTTTTCTGACGACGAGGCCAGAAAACTTGTGTTCATCAGTCTATTTGCCTACGGAGCAACGACCTTCACCACCGAGACACGCGCTTGCAGTCCCGTAGATTGCGACGGAATATCTTCGATTGGTCCCTCAATAGTATATGACTTCGTTGCTCCTCCTGCGATATCTTCAACTTTAAAAATAGTACTTGTTGCGAGCTGTTTACCCAAGCCATCCAGCAGAACAGCCTGTATATAAATATCATGACTGCTGCTATCGCCATTTTTTATCTGACCTGTAACCGCATAGGTGGCCGCGGAAAGCTTGACAGTGGGAGAACTAGGAAAGGTTATTTGCTTGACTAGTGCTGTGGTAGCAGCAGTCGCTGTAACGTCCTGGTTTTGCGTCGATGTTTGTGTAGCACCTGTCGAGCCGCTTGAGCCACAAGCAGTACATATGAATAGCGTGAGAAGACTTGCTAGTAGAATGCAGTAGCTTTTGCGTCTGAGTAGGGAATAGAGAACCATCAATGGGAGTTCCTCCTCTAATACATGCTATAGTGTTGTGGGTGTTGGATACAGCCCACGCGCCCACAACACTATAACATATACTCTTCCCTTATAGGAGTCGCAAGAAGGCAATTTGGAAGATAACTAAATATACTCATCAATATTTTACTTTTGCTTAATACTAGCTGAATGTCCAGTTAAATTTCCTCATATATGCTGGTAGGGGCATGATAAACTGTCCTCTGTGGGGTAGAGAGGGGATCACATTGCCTCCAGTTGAGGGCGTGATACATCATGCTTCTATGTCTCGCTACTCGAAAGTCTCTCATTAAGAGAAAGGAAGGTTGTATGCAAAGATACGAAACTAGTACCTTCTATCGTATCCGCTATTTCTTGCAACAGCATCGCAAGTTAGCCCTGCTTACTGGACTGTTGCTCGTGGCACTTACCATAGTTCCTTCAACTATATTCGCTGGTGTCCGGGTGTTTCCAGACAATCAGCCAGGGACAAATGGTAACAAAACGCGCCTGATTAATAACTGGACCATTACTCCAGCAGGAATCCAGACGGCATTGGGTGACTGGCCAGTGAACGCAGTGCTCTCACCTAATGGTCGTAATCTGCTTGTCACCAATAGTGGAGCAGGTATCCAGTCGCTACAGGTGATAGATACCGCTACCAATGGCGTGGTCCAGACCATCCCATACTATGTTCCTGATAGTGTATTTGTCGGCTTGGCTTATAGCCCTGATGGCAAACATGCCTACGCTTCCGGTGGAGGTGCTGACGTTGTCCATACGTATAACGTTCTGTCATCTGGCAAACTAGCAGCGACAGGCAACATCACCATCGGCACGACTGCCCAGAACCCATTCCCCACTGGCTTGAGCGTCAGTCCCGATGGCAAGACGCTCTATGTTGCCAATAACCTGGCCAATACTGTTACCATTGTCAATACTTTAACCAGAACGGTTACTGCCACTGTCAAGATCGGCACGTATCCTTATACGACTCTTGTGAGCAAAGATGGCAAGACCGTCTATGCCTCTAACTGGGGTGACGCTACTGTCTCGGTCATTGATGCAAGCAAGGCGAAGGTTGTCGCGACGATTGCAACGGGGAATCATCCCACCGCCATGACTTTCGGACCTGGTCATTTGCTCTTCGTGACAGATAGCAATAGTGACGCTATCTCGGTTATAGATACTACTACCAATAAAGAAACGCGTAAAATTTCTCTTGCTCCCTATAAAAATGCCCCATTGAGCAGTAGCCCGGTGGGACTAGCAGTAAGTGCAAACCAGAAGTATCTGTATGTTTCCAATGCTGGTGAGAACGCAATCGCCGTGATTGCTTTGAACGGCGCAAGCGGACCGGAGAAGGTGCTTGGCCGCATACCTACTGCCTGGTATCCTACCTCTGTCGTCACTACCAAGGATGGCACGTCTCTGTTTGTCACGAATGGGTACGGCCGTGGGGCCGGTCCCAACGACAAGGGAGCGAAAAAGCTCTATCCCAATCCTACCCGTCAGAATCCACCGATTGTCGATGGCATAACTGGCTATAACGATAAGTACTGCAACTGCACTTTTGATAACTACTCCGGCGCTATGACCGTGGGTACACTCTCAAAGGTTACTATCCCTGGCAAGGGACTATTAGACCTCTACAGTAGCCAGGTGGCCAGCAATGATCACGTCGGCGATACCTCCCTGTTGCAGCGTGATGCTGGCAACCCCATTCCGGTCCCTGGTGGTACCTCACCGATTAAACATGTCATCTACATTGTCAAGGAGAACCGCACCTACGACCAGATCTTTGGCGATGAGTCTGTAGGCAACAATGACCCTTCGCTTACCCTGTTCCCAAGTGCCAATACGCCTAACCTGCACGCTCTTGCTGATCGCTTCGGCATCTTCGATAACTTCTATGCCGATGCCGAGGTAAGCGCCGACGGTCATAACTGGATCAACTCTGCCAATGCCAGTGACTATAATGAGAAGATGTGGCCCCAAGATTACTCACCCGGACCAGGTCGCAACAGAGGCTATGACTTCGAGGGGGGCAGTGCTATCAATCTCTCTCCTGGTGGTTACCTCTGGGATTCAGCCGCCCAAGCAAAAATCACGTATCGTGACTACGGTGAGTTCTATCAGGCTGACGCTAATGCCTCAGTCTCAAATGCGAAACTGATTCCGGCAAGTCAGGCCAATACGTGTACCGGCCCTGTTGCTCACTCATATAGCGGCATCACGATCCCAGCAGGACAAGTGCTCTGCTTCCTACCAATGGACATTAACCCACAAACGACGCCAAATCTCGTGGGACACTACGATCCCCAGTTCAGAACCTTCGACATGAGTTTCCGCGAGTCTGATCGCATAGCAGAGTGGCAGCGCGAGTACCAGCAGTTTGTTACCAACAACAATCTGCCCCAGTTGACCATCCTGCGTCTGCCTAACGATCACACTTCTGGCACAAGTGTTGGGAAGATTACGCCTCAGGCTGCTGTTGCTGAAAACGATTATGCGGTAGGGCAGGTTGTTGATACTGTGAGCCACAGCAAATACTGGGGTTCTACCACCATCTTCATCACCGAAGACGATGCGCAGAACGGACCTGACCACGTGGATGCACACCGCACCGAAGCTCTGGTGGTGAGTCCCTATACATCACGCTCAACCAAGTACGTGGACCATACCCTCTATGATACTGCCGCAATGGTGCGAACCATGGAGCTTATCCTGGGGCTACGTACCTTGAGCCAGTACGACGCGGCAGCGACGCCCATGTGGCGCGATTTCCATAGCGGTACTGATACAGCTCCGTACACGGCGTTGGCGGAAAAGTATCCTCCAACCCTGGTAAATGGAACTTCTGCCTTCGGGGCTGCCCAGTCGGCGCAAATGAACTTCACTGTGGCCGACGCTATACCCGAAGATCCCCTTAACCAGATTCTCTGGCATGCTATTAAGGGTGATACTGCCTATCCTGGTATTGTAGGTGGTGCTTCATCCAGTGCTGCTGGAGATACCGACGGCTAATTGAAAAAACAGACGAGAGGAAAAAAGTTCCCAGCATTGCTGGGAACTTTTTTCTCTCCTTCCTGTGCTTAGGGCTGTTGTTAGCGTAGCGCTTCCTGTGGAAGCAGAATGCGCACTATTACCCCTTTACCGGGAGTGCTTTTGACGGTGAGGCTACCGCCAGCAATAGCCAGCAAAGCACTGTAGGTCAATAAGCCTCCTCCGGTACCTGTTGTTGCACTATTGCTAGCAACAATGCCGATACCATCGTCAGCAACGATGATTTCCAGATGTGGGTTGCACGTTGCCTTGAGCATCAGGCATAATCGGCGGTGTACGTCTGTTCCGCGAGCATGACGTGCAGCATTACGCAGCGCCTCTTGGACGGCGGCGAAGACGATCTCAGCGAGGGCTGGGGGCACTAGCTCATCGACCCAACGCATCGTCTCTTCCGAGATGGCCCACTCGACTTCGTCAAACGCGTGTTGGAAATCTTGCTCGATCATCGTATGGATAGCATGCATCATGCCGTCGCGTTCCAGGTGATGTGGTGTGCTCGGTGTGGTTGAGCGCATCATAGTGGCGAGCTTGCGATGGGCATCACTAATCATATGCACAGCCTCATTGAAGACACCTGTTTCCTGCGTACCATGCGCCTGCTGCTGTTCAGTGAGTAGGGAACGCAATGTCTCCAGATGTAACAAGGCAAGGTGTATTTGGGGCAAAATCTCATCATGTAACGTGCGTCGGTGCTGTGCTCCCAGCAGTTTTACATGCACGATGCGACGGCGTAGCAGACTAGCAACGACTTGCATTGATTCGTGGTCGCGCAGGGTGTCCAGGATGCGTTGTCCACACGCGTGAGCAAGCTCCATATCCTCATTGGTGAAGACGGCACCATCTTGGCGTGGCCCTAGATAGAGCGCTGCTACTAGCCCTAGTTCATTGTAGAT
>JAFATZ010000429.1 GCA_019243675.1 Ktedonobacteraceae bacterium
CACTGTTCGCTCAAGAGGATGACGAAACCCTGCTCAACGAAACCACGATGTTGTATGATAGCTTTGAGGTAGAAGTGCTCGCCGATGGGCTGCATTGGTCTTCGCAAATCGGAACAGATGAGCTGTTCCAGCAGCGTGTTCTAGAGAGGCTAAGGAAAGTCGATACCATGACTGAGCAACAAAATAGCGACAGCACACGCATTTCGCGCCGCCACGCCCTGAGAGCCATTGCCAAAGCGCCGATCAGCCTCTATGGCTTAACTGTGCTAGGAGTCGCACGTGTGGTGACAGTCGAGGACGTTCTTCCCCTGTGTGCTGCTGGCTTAGTTGCGTGTCGAGAGCTGATCAACGATGGGGACATCGCTAGTGTGAAGTCGATCCTGTCGGTTTACCTGCCTTCGTTGGTCACTTTCATACAGCACCCCTCCTACACCCAGCGGGCAGCTCGCTTAGCCGCTCAAGGCTACCTTCTCGCTTTTTCTGTAGCTGATCACATGGGTAAGATTGACAAGATGGAGCAGTTCTCTAAGCAAGCGCACATGTACGCTCAGCAAGCACAGGATATAAACCTGGAAGTGATCGCACTGATTCGCTTGGCAATCACCTACGATTATGACCATCGCCCACGTAAGGCACTAGAGACCTACCAGTTAGCAATTTCCTGCATCAACGACAATCTTTCGCCGCTGTTGCACAGTCGTCTCTACGCGGGGTTAGCTGGCAAGTTTGCCAACTTTGCAGAAAAACAGGATGCGCTGCGTTACCTCACCCTAGCCCACGAGACGTTTCCTGTTCATCCCGAAGACGACCCCTATGTTCTCTACGAAGACCGTTATAAGCTTCTGATCTGGGATGGAATCACACACAAATATCTTGGGCAGTACGAGGATGCATGGGACACGTTTGTACAGGTGGGTGTATTGCAACCTAGGCCAGGACTGCTAGAGCGGAGGCGCGTTGAGTTCCTCACGTATTCTGCTGAGGCAGCGGTAGGACTGAGAGATATGGAGCGATGCATACTCTATCTAGAGACGGCTGGCAAAGATAGTCTGCAATTGGGACATGAGCAGCGCTATGCTGAGGCGTGTGAGGTGTATAAGCTGGCACGGACGGTGTGGCCTCATGAAGCGAAGGTGGTCAAGCTGCAGGATTTGTTTACCAAGCGGTGAGTCGATCGCGAGAGAGCCGACCGCGCTGGGATCATTAGCGCGGTCGGTGTGCAAGAAGCCGACATGACGTGGGTGGCCGTCAAGTTTGTGCGCCAGCGTGGATTGCCCCTGCCCACGGGATGCGCAACGAGAGCACCATATTTCAGGCGAACAGAGAGAAGAATGAATGGGAAAGGAGAACGAACATGAGAAAGCTCTGGGTGAAGGCGTGGATGACCCTGGATGGGGTCTTTGACGCGGACACGATGGATCACTGGTGGCCTCCTGCCGAGGAGGCTGCTGTGGATTATGCGAGGAGGATAGAGTACATTGCGGAAGAGTACAGATCAGGCGACGTGTACCTGCTGGGACGGACCACCTATGAAATGCTCTGGCCGGGCTGGTCCACACAAACCGATACGCTTGGATCAATCCTCAACCGCATGAAAAAATATGTGGTCTCGACTACGCTCCAAACCGCTCCCTGGAAAGAATCCACCATCATCAGAGAAAACGTGGTGGAAGAAATCACCAAACTGAAACAGCAGCCAGGCAAAGACATGATTATCGATGGCAGTGCCACGCTTGTCCAATCACTGATGGGAACGGATCTAATCGATGAGTATCGGTTCTTAGTTGTGCCCTACATCATGGGAAGAGGAAGGCGGTTCTTCCCAGACGGGACGCCTCCGACGAAGCTGCGGCTTGTCGAAAGTAAGATGATCAGTGCCGGGACCCTCGCTCTGATCTACCAGCCGGACAAAAAATAACCGTCTGGTTTTGCGGACCATGCTCTCCAGGTTGTCTGGACATTTTAAGGTTTCATTCCAAAATGGACACGTTGAATGAGCCTGGAGAGACATTTCAGCCGAATATGCACCT
>JAFATZ010000455.1 GCA_019243675.1 Ktedonobacteraceae bacterium
GGAAACTGCAGAAGATCCCAGGCAGACGACCTGGTGGATAGAGCGCAGGTGCAAGCGTGGTAACACGTGTAGCCGAGCGCCACTAATGATCGAACGACGTGTAGCAAGCAAGCAGTGAGCGTAGCCAGCAGTCCAGCACCCGCTGGGAGAATGGCTCGGCAGGTCGGCAAAATTGAGGTAATCGCTTGAAGCAAGCAAAGATATAATCAATATCATTAATTATGTCTTTGCTTGCTTGTTGTTTTGGCTTTTATGAAAAATGCTCATAGACTTTCATACTCACATCTTTTCACCGCATGTGTGCAAGCACCGAGAACAGTACTGTGCTCGTGACCCTTGGTTTGATGCTTTGTACAGCAATGCTCGTATACCATTGGTGACTGCCGAGGATTTGATTGCCGAAATGGATGCATCAGGCGTAGATGCCTCGGTGGCTTTTTCTTTAGGCTGGTGTGACCCTGGTCTGATAGAAGAGGGCAACGATTACATAATAGAGGCCATGCGGCACTATCCAGGACGTATTTATGGTATGGCTGTTGTTCAGCCGCTAGCGGGTGAACGGGCCGTCTATGAAGTAGAGCGTTGTGCTAAGGCTGGTATGATAGGCGTGGGTGAACTGATGCCACACGGTCAAGGGTATAAGCTAAGCGACATAACGCTGCTTACACCGATCATGACGGCTGTGCGTCACTACCGACTGATAGTCCTCTCTCACTGTAGTGAGCCTGTAGGACACCTCTATCCTGGAAAGGGCGATGTCTCGCTGCAAGACATAGTTACTTTTCTAACGGCTTTTCCCGACGTGTACTTCGTTGCCGCACACTGGGGTGGAGGATTGCCTTTTTATAGTCTTATGCCAGAAATTCAGCGCGCTACCGCCAATGTATGGTATGATACTGCAGCGACAATCTATCTTTATCAGGCAAATATTTTCCCGATAGTAGCAAAGCTGGTAGGAGCAGATCGCATCCTATTTGCTAGTGATTTCGGCCTGTTGCGCCAACGGCGTGTGATTGAACATATTAAGCAAGCCGGGTTAGATGCACAAGCACTAGAGAGCATCCTAGGAGGAAATGCACAACATTTCCTCCAACTGCGCCAGATAGGAGCATGATAGATCGCGCCCCCAGCACTCTATAAACTCATCATTTGAGTGCAATTAATTACACTACACAGTGTCGTTCAGTGCGAACCGAGCTAGTTCGCTGTCGGGAACGGCGTGGAGCGACTCGAAGAAGCCGAGGGCCTGTTCGAGGTGGTAGCAAGCGCGGCTCATGTCAGTATTGCGCAGATGAGGGTTATGCTCATTAAGTATGCTTGCACGGCGGCGATAGAACAAACCGAGATGGTAAAGCGTAAGGCCACGCTCCCAGGGAAGGTCAAGCGCTTCACAGTACTTGAGCGCTTGGCGTAAGTCAGTCTCTGCTTGGGGCCAGTGTTGCTGCTCCATATGCATGCGTCCACGCGTCCGCAATGCAATAATGAGGCTTTTCCTAGCACCCGACTGTTGCGCGAGTTCAACTGCTTGTTGACACGTGCTTTCCTGTGTTTCTGTACTCTCGCCGATGGTGACTAGCGCTTCGGCGAGAGTACAGAGCACCTCTGGTGACGGCAATGGTTCACTAAGACGTAATTTCTCTTTATAGTCCATGGCTACTAATGCCCAGTCCCCGCGGGCAAGATGGATAGCATGCATGCTAGTGGTCAGAGTGGCCTCTGGGATAGTGCTGGTACGCTCAAGCTGCTGGTCAAGGAAGCGCTTGCACTGGTGAGCGTACTGGTCACCTTGTTCCTGCTGACCACGGTGATAGGCGATAGTAGCCAGCGTCTCACATACCCAAAACTGGTGCTTTTCATCCTGTTGATATTTCTCAATAAATTTGAGCATATCAAGGGCAACCTGTATAGTGTCGTCCCAACGATCCCATTGGCACCAGACGCGCATGCGTCCGGCCATACTGGTCAAGAGCATTGATGGACTCTCGATCGTCTGGGCGTTGCTCCAAGCACGCCCAAACCACATGAGCGCATTGGAGTAGTCAGCGATGTGTTCATGTGCCCGGCCAAGGGAGATATAGAGATCGTGCAACTCTTCACGGCTTGTGAGCCGAGTTTCAAGCTTCTGACGACGTTGTTGAGTCCGGTGTGCGTCTTCGTAACGATGCGATTCAGTATAGATAAAGCCTAGCGCGTCCAAGGCTAACGAGATAGTGCTGGCGTCGTTAAGTTCTTCAGCGAGATGTAGAGCCTGCTGGCCACTGACGAGTGCTTGCTCAATCAATTCAACTTTCTGCGCATTGGTGGCGACCTCAAGGTAGCGTATATACCAGAAAGCTTGATAGGTAAGGAAGTTAACACGTTCACGGCTCGTTGGTTGGTGCTCCAAGAGCTGCAATCCAGCGTCTATATACTGGCGTGTCTCATCGAGATTAGGCGGCCTATCGAAGCCTCCCTGCCAGCGTGTGGCTAGCTCTGCGAGGCGTTCGTAGAGGCGAAGCAGGTCTTCTTCGTTGACTAAGACATTTGGCTCCTTTGCCAGATGCAAAGCACGGCGATACTGCTGCCAAGCCTCATCTAGCGCATTACGTTGAAAGTAAGCATCGCCGAGCTTTTCATGAATCTGCACAAGTGCGGGTGTATCTACTTGACCATCGGTGAGTAGCTCAAAGGTCTCGCCATATGCCTGGATCGCACGTAGCGTATGGTAGCTATAGAGAGCTTGATCTCCGGCCATGATAAGATAGTTGATGGCGCGATAGCGCAATTCAGCGCGTGTCAAGCCAACAGCATCTCCTGCATTACTGCCATTACTTACGAGCAGCCTGGGTGACCAAGTGACTAGTGCCTGCTGGTAATGATAGGCGAGCAGCTCAACAAAAGCTTCTCTGTCCTTGGCTATCTGCTCTTCCAACCAGAGGGCAAGACGAGTATGCTCTTGCGAGCGGTGCATGCGAGGAATGTTATTATACACAACGTCGCGAATCAAAATATGTTTGAAGCTGTAGACACAGTCCTGCTCTATAGGACTACGGATCACCCTCTCTGCCTCACTCACAAAGTCGTGCTGAACGAGCGATCCAAGCAATGCAAGGATGGTGTCGGCATCAAGATCAGCGGCGAGTTGGCGCAAAGCAGAAAGCCAGAAGATGCGTCCGATAATCGCAGCATATTGCAGCACAAGTTTGTCTAGCGGATTGAGTAGGTCAATGCGCGCCGCAAGCACTCCCTGTATTGTGTCGGGGACGCGAGGTAGCGGTAATAGGTAATGCATGCTGAGCATGGTATCCTCAGTAGGGTCATCGGATGTTGCCAGTTCGCTGAGCATGCTCCTTTTATTGCTATCGAAGCGCCAGCATGGGCTAGCATATTCATCATCATTATCGCAGATGAGAACACCCTGGTCTATAAACATACGTACAATCTCTTCAACAAAGAAAGGGTTGCCTTCTGCTCGTGCAAGAATGGTGTTGCGCAACACGTCAGGTAGGTCGCCAGTATTGAGTAGCTCGTCGATCAGCTCGCTGCTCTCAGCTTGAGAGAGCGACTCCAATGCAATAGTAGTGAAGTTGCGCCTCCCACCACCCCAATCTCGCCGCCGTTCAAAGAAATCCGGACGGGCGCAACAGAGGAAGAAAAGAGGAACAGTGGTAATCCTCTCTGTCAGATATTCCAGTAAATCAAGTAGAGCCTCGTCAGCCCACTGTAAATCGTCAACCACTATAATGAGGGATTGGCGCTCGGCTAAGGACTCAAGTAAGATACGCCACGCTCGTAGCAATAAACCTGGAGCGCTGCCTTTGTCTCCACCTAAATCTCTCCCAATGCTGCGTAGAATGGGAGTAGCAATTTCGTCAGTCGATTCCGTACGCTTGGTTCTGCTTAATGTGGCGTATACGAAATCTTTAAAGCGCTGCTCTATATCGCTATCATCAGCCTCTTCTTCCTGTATGTGTAGCAAAGAGCGCAGAATTTCGATAAGTGGCCAATAAGTAATAGCCTCACCGTACGGGGGACAACGCCCCTGTAGGACCAGAGGAGCCGCTAAGTCATTTAGAGATGAGGTATTTTTAATCTGCTCGTGTTCACGATTAATGAACTCTTGTATAAGTCGCGATTTGCCAATACCAGGGACGCCGAGAATAGTAATCAGATGTGGATGTCGCTCATTTTGCACGCGATCATAGCTTGTATGCAAAAGCGTAAGTTCGAGTGCGCGTCCGACAAGGGTAGCCTGTCGTCCATCAATGCCGCGTGGACGTTGGGGAATAACAGGAGTACGATTGTGCAATCCCTGCACAACATAAGCTATGATTGGCTCTACCTTGCCTTTTATAGAGAGGGGAGCCATAGCACGGAACTCAAAGACCTCGCGTGTGGCAAGATAGGTACGTTCACCAACAAGAATAGTGTCGGGTGCGGCAACCTGCTGCAGACGGGCCGCAATATTAACGGCATCACCGGTAATGAGAAAATCCTGGCGCGGCTGCTGCGTACTCTTAAGACTGGCGACTTCACCTGTATTGATACCGATACGCATCTGCAGTCGTGTCGCCTCGGCGTCTTGTGCCTGACGTTGTTGGTTGAATTTGACCAGTGCCGCCTGCATATCGAGCGTAGCACGAATAGCGCGGTCCGGGTCGTCCTCGTGCGCGATAGGTGAGCCGAAGACAGCCATTACCGCATCACCTATATATTTCTCGACAGTTCCATCGTGCTTGCGGATCTGCTCAGTCATCAGGTTAAAATAGTCGGTGAGCATGGCACGCATATCTTCAGGGTCCAGGCGGTCGGCGAGCGGTGTTGAGCCAGTAATGTCTGCGAATAGAACCGTAACTACACGCCGTTCTTCTGGCGGTAGCAACTCCTCTGCCACCGCATCAACCATACTATGCTGTTGTGGAGTTGCAACTTGCTCTGTTGGTTGAGGAGATACAGTAGCTAAGAGCCTGATATTGTGCTGCTCTGCTTGTGTATTATGTAAAGCTGTTCCACACTCAATGCAATATTTAGCAAAGGGAACATTGATGTTCCCACAATTTGCACAGACCACAAGACGATTGCCACACTCAAGACAAAATTTCGCGTTTAATGGATTGATAGTTTGGCAATTAGGACAACGCATATATACTCTGTCTCTGCTTCTTCTACACCTGTAGATAGATAAGTAACCTCGCTTTATTGTACAACACAGTTCACAACTCCTTCCGATGCTTGACTATTGCGTTAAGTTCTCGTAGTATTGGTGCTAATGAAAAGGAGATAAACTATGCAGCAAGAGATGCAAATAGAGAGTCGTAGCTATGACTTACTTGTGAGGGGTAGGTGGCAAGGGTATCGAGTAGATGAGAGCAGAGTGCTTGGCGACGAGCAATTGGCAGAGAAGGGAAGCGAACCTCTGCGCTTGTGGTTACCGACAGGCACGTTGATGCAGTGGTCAACGGGAAAGCGGCCATTGCGCAATAACTGTCTCCAACTCCTCTGGCCACAGCGCTGGTATATACTCAGTGCATTCTACAACCAGTGTGTACTCATGTATACGTATGCTAGTATTATTCTGCCTCCGACGATAGAATATGATCGTTTATCCTATGTTGATCTTGATCTGAACGTTTTGGTAAAGCCAGATCTGAGCTATGAAGTACTCACCCAAGCAGAATTTGAACGGATGGCGGAAATGTTGCAGTATGATGAGCAAACACGCATTGGCGCGCTCATGGCCCTGCGCACTCTAACCAGTTCTATCCAACGTAGCGTGGGTATATTTGCCAATGTACCGCACACACTGCGTCAGGCGGACTTTCACATGGCACAGTGTTCCTAGTGGCATAAGGAGGTGTCGATGCTGAAGCGCATTGATCACGTTGCCATCATTGTACGCAGTATTGAGCAGGCACTTATCTTCTACCGTGACATATTGGGCTTGGTTCCGGGCAAGATCAAATATGTGCCGACAGAGCACGTACGCGTTGTATTCTTACACATGGGTGGCCCCGACGGCAGTGAGATTGAGTTAATTGAGCCGACAACGCCCAACTCTAGTCTGGTCAGATTCCTGGAGAAGCGAGGTGAGGGATTGCATCACATTTGTCTGGAAGTAGATGACATCGATGCAGCCCTACACGAGATGCAGGAAAAGGACGTGTTGCTAGTGGATCAGCCGCATCAGGCCGCCGAGGGATGTGCTATCTTTCTGCACCCCAAAGGAACCAACGGCGTCTTGCTAGAATTGATCGAAAAAAAAGCATGTAAAAGTACTAATACACTGCTTGTGTGATGTGACAAATAAGATACCTCAACGTTGTATAGTTATGAACACGTTGACAACCTGGTGTTGTGTCTATGTGGTGAAGGTGGCCAAAAGGTACGAAAACTATCGAAGAGAAGTACTATGAGCCGATGTTCACGTTGCAACAAGCAGTTGAGTGCAGACGCTTTATTTTGTGATGTATGCCAGTCACAGCGTGGCTATACTACCCTCGCTGAATTAGCAGTAGCTTCGCAGATGGCTACGTCGGCTCCCGAGAGCGAGAGTGGAGCGATTGCTGGAGGTATCGCTGAGTTTCCCACTGCTCCTGTTCCGACTGTGAATTTGTCCCAAACGCCACATCTCCCTGCCAACAGCATGTATGTAAATGCCGTTGAGCTAGCAATACACAAGTTGAGTGACGCTGCACGCCGTATTGACGCTGTGGAGCATGATAATCGCCGTGTTCCACACGCCTCTCGTCTTTCCCCCTTGCGTGATATCTCCGCGGATATTCAGCGCCTCAATACACCTTCACACAGGGTTTCTGGCCACATGGAGAGCAAGCAAAAAGGAGACCTTGCTGTGAGGATGCCTGATTTGTGGCCGTGGCATGATGGCGATTCAGAGGGTGAACACGACGCCTGGGCTAATAAAACTGACCCTTTGCTCTCACGACGCTTCCCTAGCCGTGCTGAGTCAGCTCGTATTGAGGAAGAAGATATGCGTCGTGCTGCCGCTGAAGGGTTAGTGGCTGCACCCGTCCCCAAGCGATTTCGGCGTAGTAGCCGTATGCGCATTGCCTTCCTTGCCCTCGCTTTGCTTGCAGTGCTGGCAGTGATCATAGATAGTGTCCTGGTGATAGTAGCTTTCTCGCGGGCTAATCAGCAAAGTGTCGTAAATGGTCCTCCCACGCTCACACTTTCAACGAATGTAGCGAGCTATGGTCAAACTGTGCTGTTACACATTCGTAATTTTTATCCTGATACAGATATCTATTTAACGCACGATATCCATGTGCCCTTACAGACAAGTAATGCTAGATCGCTGATTCGCGTAGATAAAGCTGGTTCGGCTGATGTCGCGACGCAGATTGGTTACAATGATTGGGGTTCCGGTTTTCATCCCATTGAGGCTGAGGATGTAAGAACTCGCTATTCGGCCAACGCAACGCTACAAATCGAGGCAGGCCCCTTGATACCAGCACACCTACAACTCAAATCGAAGCAGCTTGATTTTGGCTCGGCCATAGTCGGAGCAAGCACACCGTTGCCGTTTATACTGTCGAATTCGGGCAGTGGAGTAATTACATGGGCTGCTAGCAGTAATCAACCCTGGCTTATGCTGACACCTCAAAGGGGCGTTTTTAGCCGTGAGCAAAGCATTGCCATTGCTGTCCAGCGCGTCGGTCTGAAACCGGGACCCTACAGAGGCACAATCACGTTCTCCTCCAACGTGAACACACCCGAAACTTTGCAGGTGGAGATGAGGGTGAACCCTCTACCAGCGCATGCTGGACCTGTGCTATCCGTAACGCCTAGTGTGCTCTCTTTCTCTGCGTCCGATGGTGGCGCTGATCCTGATTTGCAGTTGCTTGTCGTGAGCAATCCTGGGTCTCAACCACTCTCTTGGTCGCTGACCAGCAATTCACCTACTCCCTCAGCTAGTCAGGATTCATTCCTGCAAGCATCGAATACACACACGAACTGGTTGAATTTAGAGCGTACGACGGGTGTCGTGAAGCCTGGAGCAACCAATGTGATCAATGTCAGTGTGCATAGTCGTAACTTGCTGCCCGGTACTTATATGAACACACTCTTGTTCAATGGCGGACAAGACGCGCTTGATGCTCCACAGGAAGTAGTTGTCTCTTTGACGATACAACCCGATTGTGCTCTGACGCTAAGCTCCGGCAACATGTCGTTTACTGGTGTGACGGGGCGGGGCAATCCCAGCACGCAAGTGCTGAATATGAGTATTAGTACACTATCAAGCTGTAGCGATGGGGTGGCGTGGCGAGCGATTTCTTCGGAAAAATGGGTAAGTATTACACCCTCAAGCGGTCAACTTCAAGGATCTACAAGTGCTGTGATGACTACGGCAGTGAGCACTGCTGGTTTGAGTGTAGGTCCCCATACTGCCCTGCTTTCTATACTGACGCCCAAGAGCACAGCCTCAGTAGTAGTGACATTGACGATGCAGAGTACACCGTCTCCTACAGAACCGCTACTGGGTGTCTCAAGCTTAGGCCTCAATTTCAATACGACACAAGGGCAGAGTGATCCGCCAGGTCAGTCCTTGACAATTACAAACGCTGGTGGCGGTGTACTACAATGGCACACCCAGGTTACTACGCTGGCAACGAACTGGCTGCATGCTGGGCCAACTGGGGGTACTATCGCCCCTGGACAGACAGCCCAGTTGACTGTAAGTGTGGACACAAGTGGCTTGATGCCGGGAACCTATGTAGGGCAGATCGTATTGCTTGGTGTCAATAAAAATAATGCGGCGGCCAGTGGTAGCCCACAGACCATCACTATTAACCTGTCGGTATTGCCTCCATGTTCCCTGGGACAGCCATCTGTCAGTATGCCCACTTTTAGTGCGATGCAGGGCGGAGCTAACCCTGCTGCACAATCGCTCTCTATAACGGCCTCTGGCAATTGTGGTTGGCCCCTGGGCTGGAGCGCACATACGACCGCCACTGCTGCATGGTTAAATATCTCACCTACCAGTGGCTCATTCAGCGCTAGTGGGCAGTCCGCTACTCTCAATATAGAGCCGAGTATTGCTGGACTGACACCAGGGACGTATAGCGTGCAGGTAGCTGTAACCGCGCTTGATGCTTCCAACGTGCAAGCACAGGGAAGCCCACAGTATTTCACAGTTACCTTGACCGTGCAACAGCCTTGCGCATTACAAATGCCTGTATCTAATCTATCCTTCACAGTCGTCCAGGGTCAGCAGTCCTCGGCTCAGAAGTTGAGTTGGTATGAAACTGGCACATGTACAATGCCTCTCTCTTGGTCGGTGTCCCAGGACTCAGGCAGTACTGGTTGGCTTGCGTTCGATACAGCCAGTGGTACGGACTCCGGATCTGGTGGATCAACCCAGGTGAGTGTCAATGCCCATTCTCTCACCCCTGGCAACTACCAGGGTGCGCTTACTATCTCTGTAAGTGGCAATGGTACAGCAGTACAAAGTAATCCTCAGACTGTACAGGTCAATGTGACGGTAACTGGCTTTACTATCTCTGGTGTAGTCGAGGCTTGTATCACTTTAGTCTGCCTACAACTGCCTAATGCTACTGTCAACCTGCTAAATAGTGCAGGGCAGAGCGTCCAGAAAGTGACCGCCGACTCGAATGGAAATTTCGCGCTTGTTAACGTTGCCCTTGGTTCCTACAAGATCACTGTACTGGGAATTAATGCCGCCGGTATACGTCTTAGTGCCACTATTTCTATCACTGTCTCTGGTGATCAAAAGAATCTGGTAATACAAGCACTTGCCCTTTAAAGCGAGGCTTCCCAATTCTCATTGCAATCCCAACCCCGCCCCAATTTTTTGAGAGAAGGTGTGACT
The DNA here is from genome assembly GCA_019243675.1 of Ktedonobacteraceae bacterium. GTDB lineage: Bacteria > Chloroflexota > Ktedonobacteria > Ktedonobacterales > Ktedonobacteraceae > JAFATZ01. The sequence goes on from JAFATZ010000455.1 coordinate 9,827, forward strand.
AGGGCGGGTGACCCGCCCTAGTCACACCTTCTCTCAGAGTTCTGGGTGGGGGCGGGTTGCAGGCTCTATGAACCTATGCTACACTCTGACAAGAGCACGATGAACGCAAGAGTTCACCGCACCAGCGGGGTTGTAGCCTCTATGAACCCTGCTAGCAACCATACAAATACGTACGACGGAGGATATACTCATGCCAACTATTACGTTTACACGCGAAAACGTGCAAGTAGAAGTTCCCGAGGGGGACAGGGTACGTTACCCTGCCTTGGAGAGGGATGTGCCCATCTACTGTGGCCTATGGAAGTTCGCCAATTGTCACGGCAATGGCTTCTGTGGCACTGATCGAATCGCCGTATCACCAGCAATCAACACTAGCCCCCTTACTCCCTTAGAGAAGCTCTGGCTCCGCGACGATCTCAAGAAAAACCCCAATATGCGCCTTGCTTGCCAAGTACAGGTTTTTGGTGATGTCACCGTCGATACTCAATGTAAATAATAATCAAGCCCGTGTAGGGACTGCTTAGCGCACTACGAAGTAGAGCCGTTGCGCTAACTGATCATTCCAATATAGCTCTACCATCCCATTGGCGGGCACTACGTAGATCATCTCTGAATCGCCATTGATGGTCAGGCCCGCTTTGATGGGTTTGCTCGTTGCCTCTCTGTAAAACGCACCATTGGTATACCATTTCACCATCACGACTCCACTTTGGGGTGGACGTTGTACGCTATAAGTGACATAGAAGAGATGATTGACCATAAATGCTCTTTCGGTCAACCTAGGAGCACGAGTTACCGGATCAATATACGATGTGGTAGTGGCTGAGCCAATGATGTTGAATGCCGGGCCTTTGTCGATAACGTCTGGTGGGTCCGCTAATTGCGCTGCTGCTGTAGAATGCACACTCTGGGGAAGTTCAAGGCCAAGCGCTTGTCCAATTCTACTGAGCACTCCGCTCGTTTTTGCATAGTAGCCCGTACCCGCGCACATGAGCAGAACAACAACAATAACGCTGAGTAGCCCACTGATAGCACGATACCGTGGAATGATAGCTCTGGTTTCAGTGTACATTGGTGGAACGTAGATAGCCCCGTGTGCTTCGTCGGGGAGAGCTGGCAGCATTGACATCTGGTTCGGTTGAAAAGCTTCTACCTGTTGAGATGAAACTCCGTTTTGATAGAGCACAGGCAGTCGTGACTGCTCCTGGACTGCTGGCTCTTCCTGTGCTGGCTCTGTCCATGCTGGCTCTGTCCATGCTGGCGACGTAGCTGGGATGGGCGATTGCGTATATCGACCACTGAGCAACTTGGCGGACGACGTAGTTGGAATGGATGATTCATCATATTGACCACTAAGCAATCCAGTGCGGGTCATCTTCCAGCCTCCTCAGTTCTGTCAAGGGATAGCAGCTATCCCTTGACATAGTAATGCGGTGTCTGGCACACCTCAACAAAAACGTCTCCTGTGGAACTAAATGGCTATAGCTTCCA
>JAFATZ010000180.1 GCA_019243675.1 Ktedonobacteraceae bacterium
GCGAAATGATTTGCCTTCTGCAAATATTCCGCCTCGTTTGCCTCAATCATCAACTTATGCATCACCACCACATCGCCATCGGGTAGTGGTTCGGCTGGTTGCAGGCATAACTCCATTACCGTGCAGCCTTGTTCGAAGACCTTGACCAGCCCACCAGAACAAGGGATACGATAGAAGCGACTTTCTATGGAGGGACTCGCAACGTCCAAGTAATTGAACTTAATAAGCTGCTGATACTGATTCTCGGACAGCATTTCGCGCAAGAGTACTTTGGCACGGCTTTCAGCGGAGAGATGCTCACTCACCGACTCACGAAAACGCCCCACAGTCCCATCTGGGGATTGCGAAAGGTAGTAGATTGCCAGCAGGAGGAACAGCAGCCAGATACCGAGAAACAAACTCAGCGTTTCTAACATGGCCGTTTCTACTCCTCACTCATCCACCTATAACGCGTGGGACAATAACAATCTGCTCGGCAGTACGATCAAACTTGTCAATACGCTCTACAGTTTTGCCAGACTCCACTTTGAAAGCTGTTGTCCCCCTTGCTCTCTCTTCGTTAAAGATACGCTCAGCTTCTTTGATTGCTGCTACGGCTTCGGGATCATTGCTCTCTACGCTTTTCAGATCCCACATAACCCGGTCGTCGCCACGACGGGACATGATACGCAGCATACCCACTGTTGGTCTCCTTCTCCTGATATAAGCTTACACTATACAACCTCATTCTTGTGCGTATTCCCAGCTATTTCTGCTAATAAATAATACCCAGGAACACACTGGAATAAGTTGAGCATATCATGCATTTACTAGTGCGTCAAGGGCAACTATAATTACGATAGCAAACAAGGGAGAATACAGATGAAAGTACTACCTTGCCCTGGGCTGCTCTCAACTATTACAGAGCCGCCATGCTGTTCTACAATCATTTTTACCACGCTCAGTCCTAGCCCTTGGCCCCTACTGTGTCCGACATCCGCAGGAAGCTGGAAGAAACGCTCAAAGATATGCTGCTGGTACTCCGGCGCGATACCACATCCACTGTCACGCACTTGTAAGACAACTACCTGCTCATGCTCGTCCGAGACGGCATACCGTCCAATGTTGCGCTCTAACTGAGCAGAAATCGTCACCTGTCCACCTTGCGGAGTAAAACGAAGGGCATTGCTTAAGAGATTGTACAGCACTTGCTGAAGGCGCACGAAGTCGGCATAGAGCAATGGCCATGGACTAACACACTCAGTGATCACCGTGATGCCCTGGTCAGTAGCGGTCAACTGCAACGCTTCAACGGCGTCTAGTACAACATCTTGGAGGTTGAGCAGGTCGCAGTTTAACCTCCATTGGCCAGCATCGGCACGTGCAACCAAGAGCAGATTTTCAAGTAGCATATAGAGGTGCTCGCTGGCAGCGCGCGAACGTACGAGGAATTCGCGCAATTGCTCATTGATCTCTCCTGCTGCACCACCAAGAGCCAAGTCGAGATAGCCATTAATGGTGTTAAGCGGCGAGCGTAGTTCATGTGTAATCAACGAAAGAATGTTTGTCTGATTGGTATTAGAAGTATTGACGGTCATAGATGTTCCTTTGGGAGTTAGCAGAAATATTGTCCCCAAAGTATATCATTGCCTTTCTTCTTGGGTCGAGAAGATCACGCATATGGGCTATACCCCTGATGAACATGTCAAGGGCCAAGCACAAAACATCTACATCTTCACTCCTGTGATATAATTTGAGAAGGAGCAATAGCCTCTATGAAGTCCGCTAAAGGATCCAAATATGATAGACCCTGATAAAGAACTAGAAGCACGATACCAATCAGTTGCTGTTCCTCCTGACTGGTATCAAACAAATATTCCTTGCCAGGTAGGATGTCCCGCGCACACGGATGTCTCTACTTATATTGGCTTAATTTCACAAGCGCGTTTTGATGAAGCATATCTACTCAACCGCCAAGCCAACGTTGTTCCTGGTGTGCTTGGTCGTACGTGTGCGCGCCCATGTGAACCGGTTTGCCGCCGCAACAAAGTCGATGGCAAGCCGATAGCAATCTGCTGGCTCAAGCGTGCTGCCGCTGACCATCGCGAGTATCGCCATCACGCTGAGCTTCCTCCTATCACTAAAAGCAAGAAGGTCGCTGTCATCGGCGCTGGCTCTGCTGGTTTGGCCTGTGCTCGCGACCTACGCGAAATGGGTTACCCAGTGACTATTTATGAACAATATCCCACCGCTGGTGGAGTCATGGTCAATGGTATCCCAGTTTGGCGTCTCCCACGCGATGTCACGCGTGAAGAGTGCGATGAATACATGCAAGATATAGGCGTCGAGATCAAGTATAACGTGCGTGTGGGGCGCGATGTCAAGCTAACCGATCTACTCAAGCAGTATGATGCTGTGTATATTGGGGCTGGCTGCTACGTCCCCAACCCCTTGACTGGCCCTGATGGCAAGATTATTCCCGGTGCTGATCTCAAGGGCGTTGAGGATGGCATCCGCTTGCTGGAAAAGACCAACTATGGCGAACCTGCCTATATCGGTAAGCGTGTGGCCGTGTTGGGCGCAGGATTCACCGCTATGGACTGCTGCCGCACTTCAATTCGCTTTGGCGCTGAGAAAGTCTACGTGATGTATCGCCGCTCCAAGGAAGAGCAGCCCTCCGACGAGTACGAGGTCGATGAGGCTATGATGGAGCATGTTGAGTTTCAGTATCTCGTTACACAGACTGCTATCACTAGTAAGGACGGCGTTCATGCTAGTGGCGTGCGCTTTATCCGTAATAAGCTAGGAGACCCCGATGCAAGTGGTCGCCGTCGCCCTGTGCCCATTGCTGGTAGCGAGTTCGAGATTGTAGTAGACACGGTTATTCCGGCCTTTGGTCAGTATAGTGATGCCTCGTGGATACAGGCCGAGGAACTTGGACTTGAGGTCAACAAGTACGGTATTCCACTGGTGGACTTTGAGAGTTGGATGACAAGCTACCCCGGCCTCTTTGCTGGTGGCGACTATACCCTGGGTTCGCGCAATCTCATCTCAGCAATTGCCGATGGCCGCGACGCCGCTGGTGGCATCAACCGCTACCTCGGCGGTGTCGATAAGCCCGCTGAGGCGGCTGTAGAGATTGAGTTACCCGACTACCGCCGTGGTATGGTTGATAACTACGAGTCCATTTCCCATCGGATGATACCTTCGCTGCCGCTGAAGCAGCGCTACAGTAACACGCGTGAGGCCGAGACCGGCTATACCCCCGAGCAGGCCGTTCAGCAGGCACGCCGCTGTCTGCAGTGCCAATTGAATATCATGATCGATCCGTCGATCTGCATTCTCTGCTCTGGCTGCGTCGACATCTGCCCCTACGACTGCATTAGCATGGAGGGCCTCTCCCGCATCGTCAAGGGGGATTTCATGCATCAGGGAGCCGAGAACTGGCGCGGGGGGGCCGATATGATTATCGACGAAGAGAAGTGCATTCGCTGCGGACTATGCATTGTGCGCTGTCCCACCGACGCCATCTCGATGGTGCAGTTCGAGGTCGCCAGCCCTAATGACCGCTGGACCGTCTCGAAAATCCCCATGCTGGATATAAAATAACACGCACATTTTCTCACCCGCACAAAAAATCCTCGGCTCAGCCGAGGATTTTTTGTGCGCACCTTCGCACCTTCGCACCTTTTTAGACTTGACGACTTGGCGTTTCTCCATGTACACTGTTGAGCACAGATAAAACACAAAAGAATGTGAGGGAATGTCTTGAAACAGAAAGTTATACCAGTACTGGTCCTAGTTGTGTTATTTGCCTTATGTAGTCCAGCAATCTCTGCTTTTGCGAAGGAGGCAGACGGTCAGGCTGCTGGATTCCATCCATATTTCCGTGTGCATAAGTTTAGTGGACTTGTGCCGGATGCCAATGGCGGTCTGTCGGCTAACCAATTGAGAAAAGCGTATGGCGTTGATCAGTTGACAAGCCTGGGGCAAGGCGTGACTATCGCTATAGTCGATGCATATGGCAATCCCAATGCACAGGCCGATCTCAACCAATATGATGCAACGTACGGTTTGCCCGCAACAACGATTACAGTGGTCTATCCTCAAGGAAGGCCCCAAACAGTCAACTCTGGATGGGCACTAGAGAGTGATCTTGACCTACAGATGGCCCATGCCATAGCTCCGAGGGCGCATCTCGTGCTAGAAGCTGCCAAAAGCGCCAGCAGTAGCAATATATTTGCCGCGATACAGGATGCCTATACCAATCATGGTGCGACCATTGTATCAATGAGCTTTGGTAGTGGAGAGTTCTCTAGTGAGACGAGTACAGATAGCACCTTTGCAAATGGCAACAAGGCTGGCGTGAGCTTTACCGCTGCCTCCGGTGATAACGGCCACGGGGCGCAATACCCGGCTGCCTCTCCCTTTGTGACTGCAGTCGGTGGTACTACGCTTAAGGTTCAGAGTGATGGTACCTATGTCAGCGAGACAGCGTGGAGTGGCAGTGGTGGTGGCATCAGTGCTATTGAGAAACGTCCTTCATTCCAGAATGGCTTTAACAACCAAAGCGGGCGTGGTATTCCCGATGTGGCTATGGTTGGTGACCCCAATACAGGAGTTTCAATCTACGATAGCTTTGGCTACCAGGGGCAGAAAGGCTTCTTCATCGTCGGTGGCACCAGTGTTTCCACTCCACTATTCGCTGGCATCCTAGCCCTGGCGGACGCGTCGCGTAGCAGTAGCATGAAAAATGCCGACATAGAAATCTACAACGTGGCAGGTTCGCATTATGCAACTGACTTCCACGACATTACGTCTGGTAGCAACGGTGGCTGCGGCTCTGTTTGTAGTGCTCACTCTGGTTACGACTTTGTGACTGGACTCGGTAGCCCTGTCGCCAATAAGCTAGTACCAGACCTCGCCGCTGCTCCTTAGTCAGGCAGCAGCAGAAAATAGAGATATTCTTGCAGAGAAGAGAGTTACAAACGGTAACTCTCTTCTCTGCAAGAACTAGTACTCATCTCCTACAGGCTTGCATGGATTCAGCGCACACAGGATAATAAAGACCGATATAAAAATTTAAGGATGTATACCCATGCATAGAAAACGAATAGTAATGAGTCTGGCATTTCTCACATTATGTGCCCTGGCGGCTTGTAACTCTCCTACTGTAAAGGCCACTAATTCACTTCCTCAACAAGGAGTGCATATAGTCCCAGCGGTCTCTAAGCCAGTTCTCGCTAGCAGTAAATTACTAGGTCCCCTGCTCGTGAATGCTCCAGTGGTTGGCAGCACGAGTGGTCAGCAGGTAGCGCTTCCAGATCGTGCTCTTAACATTAGTAACGTAAGTGAACAGATCGGACCTGATGCCAGTTCTGTAACAATTAGCATGACTATGGCAATCAATAATACCAGCGGTGCGACAATTACAAATACGTCTAGCTACTTTCAGTTGATCAGTAAAGAGGGAGACGTATTTGGACCACAGTCCACTGTATCCCCTAGTTTATTTGGTACGATTGCCCCACAAGCTTCGCGCAGTGGCACAATTGTATTCCAGGTTCCTACGGCAGCTTTAAAAGGTCTGACCCTGCTCTTTCACTCTGAGACAATGTCCGTCATGATCCCGCTGAGCGCGTGACAGGAGCTTGACTTTTGTCGCTCTTTCGAGCAAAATTGTAGATAGCTTGAGCTTTGTGAGCTATGCGTCTGCACACACGTATATTCTTCACGAAGACACGGGCAAGTGTACCACCTACAGTTAGGTCTTGAAGGGACAATGATGGTACAACAGGACTGGTCCGATGATGATCTTGCACGGCGGCTGCTTGAGCATGACCCAGAGGCATTAGAGACGCTCATCTCCAGATACTCTCGTGAGCTCTTCTACTTTATTCGTTTGGTATTGGATGGCGTGGGGGTAGCTCAAGATGCGGAAGAGTGTGTAAATGACCTCTTTGTTGCGGTCTGGCAAGAGATTGCAACCTTTGACGCTCAGCGCGGCACACTACGTACTTGGCTCACGATGCGTGCCAAGTACATTGCTTTGGACCGTAGACGCCAGTTGTGTCGCCATCAAGCACATACAGCGCAATCCACGCATGAAGACCACCGATGGTCTTCGCCTGAGAGTAATCAGAAAGTATCAGGGTGGGAGAGCTACAAAAGCGACGGTTGGGCAAACTCGCCACTCTATGCAGAGTCTAGTATGGAACATTTGCTAGAGCAAGGTGAAAGACGCGAGGAACTGCGTCTGGCTTTGGAGACACTACCAGAGCTTGACCGCTATTTGGTGTATCAACGCTATTTTAAGTTCGCTAGCACAGAAGAGCTGGCTGCTAAAACGGGTTTGACTCGCCATGCCATTGACACGCGACTCTGGCGGGCGCGGAAAACCTTACGTGAGGCACTCAAGGGGCATGCTTATGAGTATGAGCGAATTTGAAAAGAACATGTGGGAGGAAAACAATCTCTCTGTTCCTCATATGCAAGACAAGGCATTTCCCAAGGACTTCAGCAAAGATGAAATCGACTTTGTGCAGGACTTAGGATCGCTCTTTGCACCCGATGAAGAAGAAATTCCTCCCTACTTTGTACAGACTCTGCTGGAAGCTGCTGGACCTCGCCTGCACTCCGCCGGAAGCTGCTTTGAGCAAAAAACATCTGCTCATGTCTTTCGACGTCTCGAACTACCAAGACGCTTATTTCCCATTCGTTGCTCGTCTTTTCTAGAGAGGAGTCCATTTTGCTCACGACATTCAGCACTAGCTCTTATTGCGGCTTTTCTACTCTTTGTGACCTTGACTGTGGTAGCTACTGGCCCATCCTTTGCTTTGGGCTTAGAGATTCTCTTGTCTGGTACACATAGTGGAGTGGTGCAAGTGATAACGTATCCAAAAAGCTTATTCTCTTCATATCGAACAAAAATACAGCTTCCTAAGCCTCATCCAAGGCCACTCACGCTACATGATGCACAGCAGCAACTGCATTTCCCAATGTTCTGGCCTCTGTCAATGCCCAATAACTATGTATTGAGTGATATTTCTCTCTTCCATCAGCAGGAGCAACAGTGGGCTGATGGTCCTCTGTTGAGGCTGAATTATACCTACTCTCCACCTAAGATGGCAACACGTGGAATGGGACAAATCGCTGTCTATGAGTTTAAACCTCTAGGTAATGTCTTGCAAGTTGTACAATCAGGCTCAGCAAACGTTATCCACTTGGATCAGGCGAGCCATACCCAAGCCATTTATGTAAATGGCCAGTGGGTACATACGAAAGGGTATACTTACAAATGGCTCTATGGTATACGTAGTGAGTTGATCTATGAGCATGATGGAGTCATCTTTTGGATCGTCGGCGATCAACGAGACGGCGTAGATAGTAAAGTGTTGCTTGGCATAGCATCCTCTCTACACCTGTTTCATGTACAACGCACTGCCCACACAGAAATACATACTCCTGTACGCGTCGTCAATGAGCCAAATGACGACTCAAACTGGCTCCTCTCCTGCGAGGTTGTCTATTCCGCTAGTTCCGAAGGTTCCTTCTTCCGTGTGATTGGAGCCGATATGTCCACGCAGTCGTCTGGAACTGAGCTTCATCTACGCTGAGCCATCCAGTCAGAGTGACCCTCTCGGTCGCCCTGACCGGACATATAAACATGGTTTATGGCTTCAGCACAACTTTAATGCAATTGTCTTGTTTGTTCTTGAAGATTTCGTAGCCATGGGGAGCTTCCTCTAGGCCCATGCGATGGGTGATGATAAATGATGGATCAATCTCACCGTGCTGGATACGCTCAAGCAAGGGGCGTAAGTAGTTATGGACATGGGTTTGACCCATCCTGAAAATCAAGCCTTTGGCAAAGGCTGCTCCTAGATTGAACTTGTCGATGAGGCCCCCGTAGACACCAGCAATTGAGAGGACACCACCTTTGCGACACGCTTGAATGGCTTGGCGTAGGGCCGTTGGGCGATCCGACTCCATACGCAGCGTTTGCTCGACCTTATCGAACATGGCGTCAATCGTCTTGCCATGCGCTTCTAGTCCGACGCCATCAATACACCCGTCTGGCCCACGTCCTCCCGTCATAGCTCGTAGCGTCTCGACCACATCGGCCTGTTCGTAGTTAATAACATCCGCGTTGCCTTTCTCCTTAGCCAAATTTAGGCGTTCTGGAATGCGGTCAATGGCAATGACGCGTTCGGCTCCGAGCAGATAGGCACTCTTGATGGCGAATTGACCGACAGGCCCACACCCCCAAACCGCTACGATATCCCCTTTTTGAATGTCGCAGCTCTCGGCTGCTTGGTAGCCTGTAGGGAAGATGTCCGAGAGGAATAATACCTGCTCGTCAGTCAGCTCCTCGGGAATCTTGATGGGGCCAACATCAGCAAATGGCACACGGGCATACTGTGCCTGTCCACCTGCATAGCCACCATAGATATGTGAGTAGCCATACAAGCCCGCTGCTGAGTAACCGTACATCATTTCTGCTACTGCAGCGTTTGGGTTCGAGTTGTCACACAGTGACCACAACCCTTTTTGGCAGTAGAAACACTTGCCACAGGCAATAGGGAAAGGCACAACCACACGATCACCCTTTTTTAACTTGGTGACCTCTTTGCCGACTTCAACAACCTCGCCCATGAACTCGTGACCAATGATGTCTCCCTTCTCGAACCCTGGTATATAGCCGTCGTAGCAGTGAAGATCAGAGCCACAAATTGCTGTCAATGTGATCTTGACGATTGCATCATGGGGATTAAGTATCTTGGGGTCGGGCACATTTTCGACCCGCATATCATGTGCGCCATACCAACAAATGGCTTTCAACTCGCTTCTCCTGTCTCCGTGCTTCTGCCGTCTCCTCGTCGGTCAAGGTAGAGAGCACTGCGTTACTACTTACTGCCAACAGGTTGACCTGCTATTGTAGCAATCTCGCCTGCCTCCATCATTTCCTTGAAGTGACGAAGGTCTTCAGTGATCCACTGTTCGGGGGATTTATCCAGGGCTTTGGCTAGCATACTGCCTACCATGCCTCCTGGAGCACTATAAGGAAAGCTTACTCTAACCTCTGTACCACGCCCATTGGGTGCCTGAGCAAATTGTACATTGCCCGCGCAGGCTATAAGCCTTTCTTTGAGCGCATGCCATGCATCCCACTCGTTTTTTATCTGCTGAGTGGGTGTTGTCTTGCCTGTTGGGGCAGTAGGCATCATTACCTCAATGTGGTACGTGTCATCAAAATCCTGCTTGAACTGAGCAAAATCTTCAGGTGGACGATTGATCGTCATCACTTTTTCCATATGCATCCTTCCTGCCTTATCTTTGTCTTTCTCGGGTGTATTACACTTCTCCTGCTAACGGATAATTTGACATAACATGGGTAGCACGCCCCTTGAGAGGAAAGAGTTTCGCTGCTGCGTCTCTGTTTGGCCTTGCAGAACGTGTTATTTCAGAGACATGGCTCTATCTGAGAAAGGAAACGAGGTATAATTATATTAGATATAGCAGTCTCGTTTTATTCCGAGGAGGAGAACTATGCCAAAAAGACACCAGAATCGGCCCAGTGAAGAAAGGGTAGGCCGCAATAACCCAAAGAAGAGTACCGTCATTACTACAGGTACCTATAAGAAGCGGAAAACGTATGA
>JAFATZ010000184.1 GCA_019243675.1 Ktedonobacteraceae bacterium
ATATATGCTTATTTTTAAGTACTTCAGTATCATGTATCCTCAGTGGGTACAATAAATTGGACTCCTACCGTGGCTATTGGTGTTGTCGGTCGGTAGGGGCCCGGTTCACCGTGCCCAATCCGGTTCACCGTACCCATTCCGGTTCGCTGTGCCCATTGAGCCAACGGAGGGTACAATGAATTGGACCCCTACCGAGGCTATTATAGCAAATCCTACTGAGGAGGGACAGCCTACTATGCATATTTAGCGGATGGGTGCTGCATGTTCCGTCCAATAGTGATAGGTCTTAGCCACTGCTGTGATGACGTTCTTGATCTCCTTTTCCAGCCGAAAGGATGGTCCAGCGGGCAGAAATAGCACAGTTCCCTCGCGCCGAACACAGATATTTTCCACCACAATGGCGCGTAGCAACCACAGAGCCATCTCCTCGTCTTGGCAGAGCAACCCCACCCATCCCAGTCTCTCACTACGCACAGTAGGCAGCCCCGTGACTAGGTGCAGTCCACGCTCAATCTCGGCGACCACGCGCTCGTAGGCATCTACGGCTACTTTCACCTCGTCTGGAGTGGCTGGCTCCAACAAGCTATCCCGATGTGGGGGACCTCCTGCCAGTGCCAGTTCGCAGAAGTCGGTCCACATCTCATCCCAGGCCGCCTGCCCATCGTCTGTAAAGCGTATAGGAGTTGACCCCATCGGGGCGGCACTGACCGCCTTCCCATTTTGATAACGTGGCGGAAGAATGTCTGATGTTAGACGTGGATGATCGACAGCGGGAGGGGCATCAAGAAAAATACTGCGCCAGTCCAACTCAGTAACCTCACCGCCAACGATAGTCACATCACCGACGGGTTTCCTCCAGTCATTGCCCCAGATGTAGTAGTCCCCTGCGAGCAGTTCAAGAAAGAGGGCCGCGAACACTGCACGCCCATTGACCCTGCGTTCCAGAACATCAGTATGAATCCTCTTGCCTGTGTTCCCTTTCGAGCTTACATCGATTTGTCTACCACAAAGTTCCTGCTTGGTATAGATGACCAATGCCCCCACATCCTGTCCAATGTCAAGTACAGAATATCCGGTGTTGACCCGCCCAGAGTTCTCCTCTGGCATGCGACTTTTTCTCCTCTCTCATAGGGCCATGATATTTCATGCTGCCAACGTTTTGAGAGAAGAGGTGTTGGTGCGGGCGATCCCGCATCAACACCTCTTCTCGCGCTGTAGAGTTTAGCAATAGCTCTTACGACGCTGGGACATCAAAGCCGCTCTTTGGAGTGCCAAGATAGGGGAAATGGTCTATATAGCGATCTGCACCAGGGGTCAAGCCATCTGTGACTGCAGATGCAGCGGCATCCGGTTTAAATTTAGGATTGATCAAAGGATAGGTGACGCCAGCGACTGCGCGCAGTTCAATGGTTACCGTGTCGTCGAAGACTCGGCGACCGTTGGGGAACCCGGCAGCATCGCCTCCTAGCAGTCCGAGCAGGCTCGGCTTTGCCGAAGGTGGAATGGCCATATTCAGTCGCATCAAATCTGCGAGCGTTGTTCCTGTAAAATTTTGGAAGCCAGGGATAATGCCTGCTGGTATACCAGTGAGCAGAATGGCCTGCAGGTCCGCTCTAGGAGCTTTGGAAGCATTCAAGGCAGCCAGATTAGGAAATACCTTTGGGTAGAGGATTGGCAGCAGGGCTGCTAACTCTGGATGTTGCACAAACTGCACAAAATCCTTATCTGACGTAGGAGGCTGCGAATTCCACTTGTCCTTCAATGCCATTGGGACAATGACTTCATTGAACAGTGGATTGGCGAGGCGCGAGACCTGCACGAATGGTCCAGTTTCCCCTTCCTGCCCATTGCCTTCAAGTATCCTCGCCTTGCGTCGGCTCGCCGAGGCGTAGACGCCAATGACCGAGCTAGCAGCTTTCGGATCGGTGGGGTGCGAGCCATCCTTCGTCAGCAGAGTCTTGGGCACCTGGATCGCGATGGTATGGACGCTGACATCTTTTGTAGCATCAACGCCCGGAGCGGCTGGTGTAGGGATCAGATGCAAATTCTGGAATGGCCGCAGGTCACCGAGGTCGAAGATAGCACCTAGGTCTACATAGAACCCTTCGCGCCGTTGCCCGGCGAACACCTTTGAACCATCTGAAAGAGTGTGAACGGCTGCCGCCGCTAAGTTGGCATAATTGGGCGTAGAGCGCGGACCAACGTTGCAGGGTGGAGAAGTCAACCCATCGCCCAGCAGGGTCGCTTTGCCGTTGACAACCTTAGTCACGGAATAGAACTGTGGCCTATTCCAGTTTGGACTATCGATGGAAGTGATCGGTCCTACGTTATACAGGAAAGTATTGGGATTGCGGATCTTCGTAGTGAAACGGAACTGGTAGGTGATGTTGGAACCCGAATCCATATCATTGTCGACGTGAATCTCATACAAGACATCATCGCCGAACTCATAGAAATTTGGTCCGCCAGCCGGCCCCTCCAGGGGAATGTAGTTGGCGATCAGAGTAACCGTGTCTGGCTTGTCAGGACTGACGAATGCGTAGACATCAGTATTATCGGCCACCGGATCTTTGGAGATTGCGGGAGCTTCACGATGTGATGACATAAAGAATTTTACCTCATACTATAATAGAATATCTCTTGCTGTCTGCAACGAGTTACTACTGACTAACGGCTTGCGTGAGGCGCGAAACAAGGACAGGGTCGGTGGAAATAATCTCCCGCTCCCCAACCAGCATACCGATTTCACCTTTGGCACTATCGCGTACATAGACCACCATAGTGTCGGGAAGTGCCGTGGTAGAAGTGGACACATCATCTGTCAGCGGAAATTTTGATGAAGCATCGACGTTCTGTACCAATTTAGGTAGAGCGAACGCTCCACCAGCGATCACCCCTGCCGTAGCCACGCCTATGGATGTTCCCTTGAGTAACCCACGTCGTGTCAGTTTTGCCATCTTATTCTCCTTTCATAGAGACTTACCTGACTATATTAACTCTACATTAAGAAACGAACAAGAACCACTACAAAGCGTTGATGAAGGTTGCTTTTTGTTAACAATAAGAGCACAAATTATATGTGGATCATGAATTGTGGTTGCCTTTTCTTAATAGATAGTGTGAATGTGAACCATCTTGATTGCGGCTACATTACATATGTAACTACGACCAGAAAACATATGTGGATGTGTCGGATGGCATTAGGTAGTACTTACAAATCAAAGGAAGAGATTAATGGGCATAGCGACCGCAAAGGATCGCCCTAACGGTTGCGGTCGCTATGCTTGCTTTTTGGACTAGAGGTGGATGGTATCGTTCGCGTTGGGGGGCCTGAATTTTGTGCCGTCGTTGACAAAGACAAAGGTTTGATCCTGTGAATGCAAGTGGATATGGATAATCATATCTTTTCTA
>JAFATZ010000335.1 GCA_019243675.1 Ktedonobacteraceae bacterium
GCTTACAATCACTATTGACAAGGGCAAGGCGAAGCGTTATTATACAGCCCAGGATAAGAGACTAACAGTCAAGGCGCATTCGTCTAGCGGCCTAGGACATCGCCCTCTCAAGGCGGAGATCACGGGTTCGAATCCCGTATGCGCTACCTTTGCGATTAGAACAAAGTCCTCGTATGGCTCTAGAAGCTGTGCGAGGACTTTGTTTTGCTCCATACAACGAACCTATACAGCAACGCATAGTAAGCTAGACAGCTTGGTGTATTGAGGTTGTGCCTGGCAACTATGCCCCAGGCACAACCTCGACACACCCTTTTTAGTTTACCTGCGCAGATCAACCCGTATAGACTCACCTTTGTACTTGAAAGTAAAAGCTAAGCGCGTCCAGCCATCGGGCCAATGAGGATTGGTCGTATATCCTTCTGGGGTGAGACACAGGCCAGCAAAGCCTAAAATAGCGGCCTGCCACAGCGCGCCCGAGCAAGCAACATGAATGCCCTCCGGCGTGTTGCCACGCAGGTTTTCCAAGTCAATCAACGCACCCTTCATAAAGAGTTCATATGCCTCTTTTACCTTGCCCAGCTCACAGGCTAGTATGACATGAAATGCTGGTGTAAGTGACGAGCCATAGTCATGATCGGTAATTGGATAGTAGTAATCCCAATTGACACGTTTGGTCGCAAGATCGAATTCTTGATCAAGAACTGTCAGTAGCATCAAGACGTCAGCTTGTTTAATGAAGCGGCGCTTCTGTACCTCTTTCATGCCGAGAATGCCCTGATAGGAATCTGTCCGTCCCTTGTATTTCTGTTCATCCAATGGCTCAAGCTCGAAGAAGCCGTCGAACTGCTCGAAGAGGCCGCTTTGCTTATCTTGTAGAATCCGCATATGCTTTACGACATCCTGCCAGTGATCGAGGCGTTGCACAGTCAGATCGAGTTGCTGTTCCAACTGTGCTGCTTTGCGCGGAGCTGTACGCTGCAACCAATGCCAGATATCGAGTGCGACACGAATATTCCAGCGTGCTATGTAATTAGTAAAGACGTTGTTGTTGACGTGTTCGTGCCACTCGTCGGGGCCGATGACGTTGGTGATCTCATAGTCATTATGCTGCATATTCTTCTGCGCTCGACTAGCCCAGAACATTGCTGTACTAAGCACAATCTCTGCTCCGTAGTCTCGCATGAACTGATCGTCTCCTGTAATAGTCCAGTACTGCCATGTAGCATGGGCGACGCTAGCTGAGATATGTAGTTCCAGAGAACCATTCAAGACGGGAATAAGCTCGCCCGTTTCGGGGTGAATGATCGCTGGCGGAGTTGTCTCCTCGCCGCTCAGTGTGCTCTCCCAGGGATACTGTGCTCCTTCATAGCCATTACTTGCAGCTTTCTTGCGCGCTTCTGGCAGGAGGTGGTAACGGTACATAACGAGATTGCGTGCGATAGAGGGCAGCGTGTAGACGAAGAAGGGCAGCATAAAAATCTCGGTGTCATGGAAAATATGACCACGATAACCGAAGCCGGTCATGCCTTTGGCAGCAATACTATAACGGTCGTCATGTGAGGACGCGTTGATACGCAGTTGGTAGATGTTGTAACGCACACCAACCTGAGCGTCGGCGTCACCTTCGATAATCACATCTGCATCCTGCCAGAATTGATGCCATGCCTCTTGATTTTTGGCTTGCAGTGCATCGAAAATGACAGGAGTTGTTTCAATCAGTTGCTGATGATGGGTACGTGCAGCTTGCACAGGTTCGACGCCATCTCGTGAGGTGTACATGACAACGACTTTATCCGCTGTGACTGTCGTGCCTGGCTCCAGTGTGCCGTGCAGCAGAATACACGGTGCAACGTACGAGGGCACAAACTCCTCGTGGAATGCTTGCCCTTGTGTGCCAAAGCTCATGGTTTGTGTAAGCCGCACCAAAGTCGTCTTTGTCTCGGTGTAGAGCCACAGGATCTCACCCTCTCGCCCCTGGTCAAGCGTTTCCCAGTGCATGAGGTCGTAGTTGCCCACTGCTGTATTAAAGCATGACCATAACTCGATGTTTAGAGGTGCATTGTTCTGCTGGTCTGCCGTGACACTGTAACGCATAGCAGCTACGTGCTCATCAGCTAGGCTGGCAATGCGCTCGCTGCTGATATGGACACGCACACCGCGTGGACTTTCCCAGTGTACGCTACGACTGAGTATACCATTGTGCATGTCCAGAGTGCGCTGGTAGTCAAGGATTGTTCCTCTATCGAGGCGAAAGCGTTCACCATTGATGAGTAGGCCAATCGGCGTCCAATCAGGAGCGTTTGCCAGTTCCTCTTTGGCGATAGGAACACTATCAAAAACACCATAGAGTAAGGTTGCTGGGTTCGCTCTGAGATAACCCTCTTCAAATGTGCCTCGTGTGCAGAAATACCCATTGCCGACGGTATAAACCGTTTCCTGGCTATGCAGTTTCTTTGGGGTGGGGTCGAACTTCTTCTCGCTTATGCACCAAAGATTCACAAACGTCTTCCTCCCTCATTGTGATGAGCCACTAGTCCAACATCTCTTGCAAACGTTTGTCAGCCAGAGATGGTAACACCTTATCGGCTTTATGAAACCGCTCCGCTGGGCCAATAGCGAGAGCCTGCATTCCAGCGGCTTTGATGGCCTCAATGCCTACATCTGCGTCCTCGACTCCCAGACAGTGCGAGGTGGGTGTAGAGACAAGCCCGGCAGCAAAGATAAAGATATCGGGTGCAGGTTTGCCATGAGTGACAGAATATCCATCGGCAACACCGTCAAAGT
>JAFATZ010000389.1 GCA_019243675.1 Ktedonobacteraceae bacterium
TTGTTTGGCCATTGCATGCTCTCCCTTGTGGATTACCGTCACTTGCTACGTTACCTCTGCCCCATCCTGCTGGTACTGAAAAGTCTGCCTCTCTCTTGGGTTGACAGTTCTCTTCTGCTGAGTCTATCCTACCATATCCTTGGAGGGATTGCAAGGGGATGCTGTTATTTTGTTATTTGGACGCCCTCTGCAAGCCACGTCCGTCACTATGTCTCTCCTTTTCGGGCGAGATGAGGAGTGGGCGGGTTATGCCGAGCAGCGTCTTGCTGAAATGCAGAAGCGCTTGCAGGAGGATTAGAGGCTTATAAAAAGCTGACTGACCGGACAGCGAAATCCTGGCAATAGAGAACTTTCTAGTACGTCGCCCTCATCGAGTGTTTTATCAAGCGTCAATACCGCATGTTCACGTCGATAGACTTCAAGACTGCGCGTGTGCCAATTCACGACCCAGTATTCTTTTACGTTATGGCGCGAATACAGTTTCAGCTTCACTTCTCGATCTCGCCGTTCATTGTCTGCCCCTGGTGAAAGCACTTCAACTACTAGTTCGGGCGAACTATGCAATTTGCCATCTTTCTGCAATGCCGTCTTTAATCGCTCGCGGCTAATCCAAACCACGTCAGGGACAACATTGGTATCATCGGTATAAATGATACCTGGTGCAAGATTTGCCATGCCTGCTTGTGTTTGACTGCTCCAAGCTTGCAGGAAAGCAAATATCTGACCACCAACAAATTGATGTTCCCAATCTGGTTGCTTCTCCACGTACAATTCTCCATCAATAATCTCGTATCGGTTCCCATCATCTGGTAGGAGTTTTATATCATGTATAGTCCAGCGTAGTGTATGCATAGCTTCTCTCTGCTTAGTAATACTGGCTTTCTGTTCCAATGAGTACATTGTAGCACACCCTAATGCACCTCGTGCCAGCTTCTCTGAAAACCTCATATCTGATCGGGGTCTATTCCTAATGCGCGCAATTTCTCAGCTAGAGCATCAGCACGCTGCTTCTCGGTATCAGCACGCTGCGCCTCAGCTTCAGCAAGCCGCTCCATGGCTTCAGCCCGCGTCAGACGCAGTTGCCCAACGCCAACCTGCAGGCGCAGATAGTCGTTGTCTGGCACTAAAAAGCTCTCCAGGTGCCGACTCCACAAACGCCCATCTGGCCCTGGAGGCATCTCGTATATTGCTCCCTGACTTTTGTCCAGATCCCAGCCAAACAACCTTTGTGAAGTCCTTCGATTGAGAGAAGGGATATTGGGATCATAGGCAAAGTATTCCTGCACGCCCATCAGCATATACTGCATCGGCTTCTCTTCCAAGTCCTTTTTCCAGGTTTCTTCAGCACCAATTTCCAAAATTACCTGCGGTGCTGGCCCACTCTTGCCCACACGCCAACTGCGCACATGCCCACACTCGATACCTCTGATCACGGCAATATCTGGCTCCAAGGGATACTCATTGGGATCAGATGTTTGGTAGAAGTTGAGGTTTTTAAGAACGCTACAGGTCTGAGCAGAAAAGAGCGAAGTAAGCACATCAATCAGGTAGAAAATTAGCCTGGAATGAACCGAAGGTTCCCCCATCAAATCCTTCTCAGTGGAGTGGGAATCATAGTAGTAGGCTATCTCGTCATCTTCCAGTCGGTTGGCCATTGCACACTCTCCTTGCGGACTATCATCGCTTCGCACTAGGCATTGGCTATGCTCAATCTTGCTAAGTACGCCGCCCTGCATCTCGTACATAATTGCGCTTGATTGTCTCTAGTGCCTCTGTACGGCTCACGGTACATCTCACGAACTCAACAAGTTGCTTACCGTTGTCCAAACGAAGCTGTCTTGCCATTTGACTTACTCGTTTATCACGTAAAATCTCTTTCGCGCCTTTAGATATGCTTGTTGAGGCAATCTCAAGACCTTCCTCGTCCTTTATGATATAGTACCAATCTGCTGAAACCTCACGTTCAGCTTTCATCTTGCTTCTCAGGGCCTTGTCTACCTTATCCGAATCAAGTGTCGTCATCTAGCCTACTCTGATGCAATAACTGAACGAAGATACTGAAGCTGATCGCGCAAAGGAGGGCCTAGCGTGGATTCACGTTGTGCCAGTAGGTCAAGGTACCCTGAGAAAATACGCCGGAAGGCAGCCAACGCCTCTACTCTCGTTGGCCCTGACGCATGCATGTGAAAGCATGGCTCACTTACGATCACCTCATCATCATCATAGTCAATCTCTACGACGATAGGGTGGGTCAGTCGTCTTCCCCCTGGAAGGCCACCACTCATCGTGTAGAGCAGTGCAGGACGGGAGGCAGAGGTATCTGATTGTTGCTGTTCCTGTTCTGTTTCGCTCATAGGTATGTGCTCTTTCTCCTAGTAGTGACATGTAACCCTTCTATATGCTTTTTCTTACTATAATCCATAGCGGCAAAAATCGCAACCCATTGCTCAGTTTTGGCTACCACTCGAACTTATCAATTAAGAACGTGCGGCTATAGTGCAACAGAATCGGGCTGCCGTGGGGACACACTGCTGGAGCGCTCACCTCAGCAAGTGTCTTGAGCAGAGTCGCTTGCTCTGCCGCGCTCAGTGGCCGCCCACGGCGCATCGCTGAACGACACGATAGGCTAATCAGGAGTGAGTCCTGCCAATCGGTGTTATCCTCCGCTGCGACTTGGGCGATTTCTTGCAGATGGGCCACGAGTTGTTCACAGCCCTCGCTGCTGGGGACGGTACGGATGAGGAAGCTGCGTCCCCCGAAGCGTTCACACTCTAATCCTAGTCCGCGCAGCATGGGCAGCCGCTGCTCAAGGAGATCAGCCTGGTAGCGCTTCATCTCTACCATGACTGGCTCTAGCAGCGTGTGTGAGTCAAGCGCCGCCTGCTCATTGTGCTGTGAGCCAGCGTAGATGCGACGGAAATATTCGTAGATGATACGCTCGTGTGCGCGGTGTTGATCGACGAGGTACAGGCTACCGTCGGGCGCTTCGGCGAGAATTACAGCCTGTTGCAACTGCGCCAGTGGACGCAGGCTAGCAATCACTTCAGCCGTTGCGGGAGGAGCTACCTGTGCTTTATAGCCCTCAGCCGACTCGGCGACGTGCAGACCTCTACGCCGTGGACCGGGCAGACGCCGCTGATTGGCAAGCACGGGACCGGGGAATTGCACGGTTTCTGGCAGTGCCGGGCTATGCTCCAGCACTGAGCGTACAGCTTGTTGCAAGGCGCTCGCGACTTCCTCTTCTCGTGCTAGGCGCACCTCGGTCTTAGCGGGATGAACATTGACATCCACTTGGTCAGACGGTAGATCAACATGGAGCACTAGCAGCGGATGCATACCTTTGGGCAAGAGACTACGATAGCCCTCTTCAAGCGCTTCTTGCAGCGGTCGCGCTTGTACCCAACGCCCATTGACAAAGAGCATCAC
>JAFATZ010000043.1 GCA_019243675.1 Ktedonobacteraceae bacterium
TGCTGCCATACTGACAGTGCGTTGTGGCCGACTCTCTTGTGCCAATTCGACCGATGTAAAGACGTGGTCGGGATCATCCTCACGATTGATGGTGAAAGTGGCACGTTTCCCTTCAACATGACTGATCAGGCGTACAAGGAAAAGGGAACCTGGCTGCATATCAGAGGAAATCTGAGGGTGAATATGAATGGTGCCTTGCCGAGTGTTGCGTGCTGTCTTGTTGAGCGATCCTGTCTGACGTGTAGGTAAACCTGTGGTTGTCCGTGTCATGTGCCATGTATAAGTACCTGTAACCACATCATGTCCATCTGGTACTGTATCTGTTGCCAATTCCCAGCCCAAGCGAGTTTTCAGCCATCCAGCAAGCAGCAATGCACAAAGAGGATTAGCTAAAACATCTCCCTGGGGTTGGGCGGAGGGTGATGCTACGTGAGCAATCTCGATAGAGTCCACGCCCGCCAAGTAGGGTTTATATTCTGCAACATCGAAGAATTGTGCAATCAACGCGCGCCACAGCGTGATGCGCCCCCAGTTAAAATCGCTTAAAGCCCATATAGGTGATGTCTGCAGCAGTGCAGAGAGCGTATGGAGACTGTGTTCAGGATGCACAAAGCCTGCTGAATCAATAATAACGCGACTGCTCTGTTCCACGAGATTATGAAATAAAGTTGTATCGTTTGAAAGATCGCCAAGCCACCAGAGGTAGACTGGGAGATCAGGTTTGAGTAGCGGTTGTATAATAGTAGCAAGAGCAGTAATAGCAGTACCAGAAGCAAGCAGCGTAATCTGCTCAAAGTTATGGCGCATGGTATCTGAAATAATAGGAAAAGAGCGTAGTGTCACCCACGTAGAAAGCGTGGAGATAGGATTGCTACTATCCAGGATAAGAATAGTGATACGTGCAATATGTGTGCTTGATAGATCGCGCATGAGCATACTAACGCGTTGTGCAGATTCGCTATCTGGTGCGCAGATCAGCAGATTGAGAACGCTCGTGCGCACATTGATATTTTGACTTGTGCGCACATTATCCGCTGCCATCTTCCACAAGAAAGAGAGTTCCTTTTCTACTTGGTCCAGATTCACTTTTTTGCCAGCCCAGGGAAGACGCAGACCAGTATCAGCGGGATTACTCATGTTCATTTGCCCTACCCTTCCTTGTCAGGAACTTCGTCGTTCCATGAACTGCATTGTACTATCTGCTGCGATACGTATGCTACATACCACTATGGACGACGCCACCTGCGGCCATCACGCCAAATAAATTCATCGGCGAATTGCGGCCCCCACGTTCCCGAATCGTAGCTTAGGACTAACTCTCGTGGCTCCTCTTTCCATGCATCCAGAATGCCCTGAACGAACGTCCAGGCTGCCTCTACCTCATCACGGCGTGTGAAGAGGGTGGAGTCGCCCAACATACAGTCAAGTAAGAGACGTTCATATGCCTCGGGTTGTTCGCGTACAAAAGAAGAGCCATAGAAGAAGTCCATATTCACAGAGCGGATTTGCATATCCGTTCCTGGCATCTTTGCACCGAACTTGAGCGAAATGCCCTCATCGGGCTGGATACGCAAGGTGAGGACATTCGGTTCAACCTGTCCCTGAGCATCACTACGCTTGAAGAGCATAAGTGGTGCAAGTTTGAACTGAATGGCAACCTCCGTGACTCGTTTGGGTAGGTGTTTTCCTGTACGTAAGTAGAATGGTACACCAGCCCAGCGCCAGTTGTCCACATGCGTTTTCAGTGCCACATACGTCTCGGTAACTGAATCGGGGGAGACACCATTCTCCTCTAAATAGCCAGGAACTTGATGACCGCCAACCCAACCAGGACCATACTGCGCACGTACAGTATTATTCATGACATCACGTCCAACCAGTGGCTGAAGCGCGTGCAGTACCTTGACCTTCTCATCGCGGACCGAATTGGCATCAAAAGCTATCGGAGGTTCCATAGCGACAAGAGCAAGTAATTGTAGCATATGGTTTTGAACCATGTCGCGGATAGCTCCAGCTTCTTCGTAATATCCTCCGCGTCCTTCAAGGCCGAGGTTCTCTGCTACCGTGATCTGTATGTGGTCCACGTAGCGGCGATTCCATACAGGCTCGAAAATTCCATTGGCTAGACGGAAGACGAGAATGTTCTGTACCGTCTCCTTGCCCAGGTAGTGGTCGATACGGTAGACCTGCTCCTCTTTGAATACCTTGCCGACCTGACGGTTCAACTCTCCTGCTGAGGCAAGATCATGACCAAAGGGTTTTTCGATGATGATATGCGTCCAGCCTTTGCGGTTCTTATTTAAGCCAGCCGCGCCGAGGTTTTGAATAATTTCCGGATATTGACTGGGCGATGTGGATAGGTAGAAGATGCGATTGCCACCTGTACCGCGCTCTTGATCAAGTCTATTGAGCAGGGTACCGAGCTTTTCATATCCTGTGGGATCATGAAAGTTCGACTCCAGATAAAACATGCCCGAGGCGAAGCTCTCCCACACCTGTGGATTCACAGGCTTCTGCCGCGAAAATGCATTGATCGACTCTAGAGCCTGCTGGCGGAATTGCTCGTCACTATACGGGCGACGTGCAAAGCCAACGACTGAGAACCCGGCTGGTAGTGGATGTTCCAATGCTAAGTTATAGAGTGCAGGCAACAACTTCCTATGTGTTAAGTCTCCGGTTGCCCCAAAGATGATCATGACACAGGGTTCCGGGCTTTGTTTAATGCGTAGTCCCTCGCGTAACGGATTGGGTGCCTCGGCTATGCTGCGATGAGGCATGAAAAAATCTCCTGATCTTTGTTTTACTAGTTTATTTCTTTAACTATATTGTATACTCATCTGTCAATACAAATTTCTTGTACGATAAACACAATGAGAAGGACGCACTGTAGTTTTCTCTATCGTGCGTCCCTTACCATCGTCTTGCACTTCTTAACGCGCTACTTGATCCTTTTTAATAGCTTGCTGTTTGCTGCGAATTCCTGCGAACAACTGGTGGAAAGAGTCGGCGAACTTTTGTACACCCTCATCCTGTAACTGTTGGGTGACCTGATCGTAGTGAATACTTACCTCTTCCAGTGCTGTGAATGTGGCCTTTGCATCATCGAGATGATCTTCGATACTAGAGCGCACTTTGCCATGGTCGCGGAACTTCTCGATAGTCTCCAATGGCATCGTGTCAACCGTATCGGGTCCAATCAGTTCCTCGGCATAGAGCACATCGCGATACGCAGGGTTCTTTGTGCTAGTGCTGGCCCAGAGCGGTCGTTGTACGTGCGCACCTACATGCTTGAGTGACTCGAAGCGTGGCGTGCTAAAGATACGCTTAAATTCCTGATAGACTAAGCGTGCATTGGCGATAGCAGCCTTGCCTGCCAGCGCTTGCAATTGCTGCTGTTCAGCGGGATCGTTGCTCGCCTTGATCATATCTTCTAGCCGCTTATCGACCAACGTATCCACCCGGCTCACAAAAAAGCTGGCGACCGAGGCAATCGTGCTGATATCCTTGCCCTCACTATTACGCACCTCCAGCCCTGTCAGATACGCATCGGTGACTGCGCGATAGTTGTCGAGGGAGAAGATCAGCGTGATATTGACGTTAATGCCCTCGCGTATAGCCTGCTCAATGGCGGGAATACCTTCGGGTGTGGCCGGAATTTTAATCATCAGATTCGGTCGCTCGACCATGTGCCAGAAGCGCTGTACCTCCGCAATGGTTCCATCGGTATCATGCGCCAGATCTGGAGAAACTTCTAGGCTCACGTAGCCATCCCGGCCCTCGGTGCGCTCATAGATTGGCCGCAGTAGATCGGCCACGCTACGGATATCTTGAATGACCAGGTTTTCGTAGATTTCGCTGGTGTCTTTGCCTGCAGCAATAAGCTGTGACATCTGCTCATCATATGCATGGCCCACGCTGATTGACTTTTCAAAAATGGTAGGGTTCGCGGTCACACCTACAACGCCGTCTTCATCTAACATGCGCTTGAACTGGCCGGAGACCAATTGCGCACGGTCAATGTTGTCGTACCAGACGCTTTGTCCATAATTCTTCAGTTCTAACAATGGATTGGTCATGAGATGTTCTCCTTTTATAGATAGTGGGAGCAATTGCTCCCTTGTAATATCGGCTTACAATGAATGTAAAATTAGGTGACCACATCTACAACACGAATGGTTACTAGTATCTTGACACAATCTTTGGTTCTTGCGCAACCTCGCTGCATTAGCCGTCCCTTTTAGCCCTCTGCTGTAACTCATACAGCTTGCTCATTGCCTCAAGCGGCGTGAGTTCATCGATGGCCAATGTTTTGATTTCTTCAAGTAAAGGATGCGGCTCCGAGGCAAAAAGGGTCATTTGCCAAGCCGCAGGCATGGTCATGTCGCGCATGGCTTTACGGCGCACCTTGGCATCGCCCTTGTGCTCCAACTCCTGCAGAATTTCCTGGGCGCGGTGAATGACAGGGCGTGGAATACCTGCTAGTTGTGCTACGTGGACACCGTAGCTGCGGTCGGCTCCTCCGGGTACGATTTTGCGCAAGAAGACGACGTTGCCTGCTTCCTCTGTCACGGCGACGTTCATACAGCGAATGCGTGGCAGTAGTTGTGCTACCTCGACGAGTTCGTGATAATGGGTGGCGAAGAGTGTACGAGCGCCACAGCGCTTGTTGTTGTGGAGATATTCGACAACAGCGCGGGCGATGGCTAGTCCATCGTAGGTGCTGGTACCACGACCGATCTCGTCCAGGATAATCAGGCTGCGGGGTGTGGCATGGTGCAGAATGTTGGCTGTCTCAACCATCTCAACCATAAAAGTACTCTGCCCGGTCGCTAGATCGTCCTGGGCACCGATACGGGTAAAGATACGATCTACCAAGCCAATCGTCGCTGCCTCAGCGGGTACATAGCTACCAATCTGTGCCATAAGCACGATTAAGGCAACCTGGCGTAGGTATGTCGATTTGCCTGCCATATTGGGGCCGGTGATAATACTGATCTGTGCATCATGAATGGAGAGATTGCTGTCGTTAGGAATGAAAGGTGTGTCCGACTGTGTTTGCTCGACGACAGGGTGACGACCTGCGACGATATGAATGCTGTCTCCTTCGTTTAGTTGAGGGCGGCAGTAGTTGTATTTACCAGCTACCTCAGTGAGGCTCAAATAGACATCGAGTTCGGCAAGTGCATGTGCTGTGGCTAGCATCTGCTCAGATGCGTGAACAGCAATATCTGCTCGCAATTGCACGAACAACTCGTTCTCCATCTTATTGATGTGTTCCTGGGCATTAAGAATGAGGGTCTCTTGCTCTTTCAGGGCAGTGGTGATGTAACGTTCACCGTTTGTGAGCGTCTGGCGGCGGGTGTAGTCCTGGGGCACACGCTTAAGGTGTGCATTTGCTACCTCGATATAATAGCCCGCCGTCTTACTGTAGCCGACTTTCAGATTGCTGATACCCGTACGCTTGCGTTCGCGCTGTTCCATCTCTGCGAGCCATTGCCGTCCATTTTGTGAGGCGTGTCGCAACTGATCCAGCTCTGAGCTAAAAGCGGGTTGGATAATCCCTCCTTCAGAGGTGCTCGCTGGTGCATCATCGACAAGCGCGCGCGCAAGTAATGTGATACTCTCATCGTTATCAGCGAGCCGTTGCAAAACGTGCATGAGTGAGGACGTGGTTGCCTCTGCGGTCTCAGGACTGCCGCCCAACAGTGAGCGAATTCTGGCGGCAGCACGTAGTCCCACGACGAGAGCAAGTAGGTCACGAGGTGTGGCGATACGTTGGCGCACACGATTAACGAGACGCTCGATATCACCGACGTTCTTGAGCGCTTCGGCCAACTGGGC
>JAFATZ010000120.1 GCA_019243675.1 Ktedonobacteraceae bacterium
TATGAAGAGAGGTATCTCATTGCTTTTGCTTAAGGGAGGAAGTTTTATGGGTAGTGATCTGCCAGCACCCATTGCAGGGAAGGCGAAGATATCCAGACCACTAGCTACCTTGGTGGCCAATACGTTACAGCGTGTCTATGAGCACAATCGTGTCCCTGAAACTTGGGGAACAGCGTCTGTCTCCCGACCAACATTTGATACACTGCGAAGGGAGGGATTTTGGGCTACTGCAAGATATGTCACCCAGAGGTTGCAAACAACAGGCTGGCCTTGGCTTTCATCTAATGAAAAATTGACGGCGTTGCTTGCTGGTGTTACCCTCGTGACGCTGGCAAATACCTTGTTGAAGCGGGAACAGAGGCCAGAAATGATGGTTCGGCAAATCAGAAGATTTTCTCCCCATGCCCCTAAATTTCCTGTGGCGCTCTACACTCTAGGCGCAACGTTATTAGTAGCAGCCAGTGGAGGTGGTTCAGGTGGGGGCGGCGGAGGGGGCGGTGACTATGACGACGATGGTGGTGGAGGCTGGTCGTATCCTGGGTCTGAGACCAGCATCGACTATCGAGCATATAGTCGGCCTGATGAAGAAGATGGTGAGAGAGGGAAGCCGGATCTTGATGATCTTGATGACATTGATATCTAAGAGATGGGCTGGCTCTAAGCACCATGATTATGAAGGCAGCAGAGAAGAGGAAGAGTATGGCTCAACCAAAACAACCATTTGAACCCCTTGATCATACGCGCCCATTCCTTGATATTATCAAAGAACAGGCACAACAGTTTCGCTCATACCCACACCGTCTTGTAGAACAATTTGAAACGCTTCCCAGAGAACTCTTTGTTCCTGAAGAATGGCAAGACCTGTTTCGTGATCGTATTCACCGCGATGCAGGATATGGGGGATTGCTTTCTCAGCCAGGAGTGATCTTTGGGATGGTGGCTGCTCTCCACCTCAAAGGGACGGAAGTCGTCTTTGAAGGAGGCACTGGAACTGGCTATCAAACAGCTATCCTTGCTGGACTGTGCTCTCATGTCTACACGGTTGAGCGTGACGGTTCCCGACTGAAAGCAGCAAAGCAGAGGCTCGCCAGCTTGGGTATTTCCAATGTGACCTGTGTTCATGGCGATGCTGCCCAAGGGTTGCCACAGTCGGCTCCCTTTGACCGCATGATCTTCGGAGCAGCCATTCATGACCAGGTGGACCAGCATCTCATTGATCAGATGGCCTCTGCACGCTCACGGTTGGTCGTGCCAACGGGAACCTACCATCGACAGAGAGGGATGATCATTGGAGATTTATTGCTGTGCGATAAGAAGGGTGGGGAGGTCACACAAAAAATCACCTCGGTGTATCACGGTACCTTATCGTTCGTTCCGCTCATCTCACCGCGCTCCATCGGCTGGACCCCCCTGAAAGATGGATATGTTCCTTCAACTCTGACTGCACGGTTACGAAGTAGACTGCCCTGGAACAGGCCGCACAAGAAACGGTGAGTGACTGTGTCCCTCATAGATAACACCTACATTGCTTGACAGAACGTGATCAGTATGCTACCCTGCTCTGGTTGTTGATGTAAGGCTATCTACATATCCTGGAAGGTGTAGATAACTTATGGTGAGATCAACAATAATGTATGCTATTAATCATGAGGAGCAGCATGAAAATTATCGTTGTTGGTGCAGGCTTTGTGGGAGTCACTCATGCGGCTGTGTGTTCTGAGTACGGCCACGAAGTTTATGCCTACGATATCGATAAGCAGCGCATTGCAGCCTATCAAAGCGGTGAGAGCAAGCAGATTGAGCACTACGTCAACGAGCCAGGACTAGCCACCATTATTGAAGAAAATCTTGGTCGTTATTTGTTCTTCTCGGACGACATTGCGCCCATCATTGAGGGAACAGACGCGATCTTCCTGTGCTTGCCAACACCGTCGAAGCTGGATGGCTCAACCGACCTCACTTACTACTTGCGAGCAGTGCATCACATCGCTACTTTGCTGGCTCGACGCAAAGATATGCGGCATGTGGTGTTGATCAATAAGAGTACCGTACCCATCGGCACAGTACGGCTGTTAGAGAGAGTTTTGTGCGAGTATCAGGTGTCGAATGTAAGTGTGGCTTCAAACCCTGAGTTTTTGCCGGAGGGGAATGCCGTCGAGAAATCTCGTCGCCCAGATCGTGTTCTTGTTGGTGCAGACACTCAAGAAGACTTCCTTATCATCCAGCGCATCTACTCCCAATTTATCAACCATGTGAGAATACGCTACATCGAAACAAACCCCGAGACAGCCGAAGCGATCAAGTATGTGGCTAACACCCTCCTCCTGACCTATATCTCCTTCTGGAACGGCGTAGCTGCACGTGTCGGTGAGGCGTTCAGTAATATCCACATGGAGGATCTGAAACTCGGTGTGACAGCCGATAGCCGTATCAGCACTTGGGGCTCCTACGTCTCAAATGGAGCAGGTGGCTCTTGTTTCAGCAAGGACATCCAGTCATTGATCTATCAATTGAAGTCAACTGGTCAGAGCACTGATCTCTTGCAGTCTGTGTTCAACATCAACGAGTATCAAAAGACCTATCTTATAGACCGGGCGGAATACGAGGCGGGTATCACATTCAACCGCAAGACTGTCGCGTTACTAGGGCTGGCTTTCAAACAACGGACAAATGATATGCGCGAGGCGTCTTCATTAAAGGTCGTTGAAGCACTACTCGGGCGTGGTGTACGTGCTATCCGTGCCTATGACCCGATGGCGCTGCGCGAGGCGCAAAAGATATTCTCGACAGAACAGAACCAACTCTATGAAAAGATCTCCTATCACAGTTCCGTGAGAGAAGCGCTCCAAGAGAGCGATATGCTATTTATTTCCACTGACTGGGAAGAGTTTCGCGGCCTGTCGCGCACTATCGAGCAAACAGTCTCGCCACCCTACTTGATTATAGACGGACGTCGTATGATTCCCGATTACCAACAGTTAGTAGCTGCTGGTTACGGCTATTTGGCAGTTGGGTCGCCTTTTTATAAAAAAGAATAGTGCCCTTTTCCTAACAAGAGGGTGCGTTTCCTCCACTTGCTCGTACGACATAAATAGGATCCTCAGGACCCTCACTAAAGTCAAAAATATCGGTATCGTCCTGCAAGGCGTGCAAAAACTCCTCTGCGTCGTCCTCGCACTCAAGCACAATCACCCCCAAGCCATATCTGTGCATCGTTCCAGACCAGAGAACCCCTATATTGGCATCTCCCTCAAACTGAATTTTGAAAGCATCGACAAACTCATCAACACGGCTCCCATCACAGAGCACAACGATATCTTTCATGATGTTCCTCTTGCTACACCTTTCTATGAGCAGTTGCCCACCCAACAACAGATACCACGACGCACTCTTTTATCGCAGGTTTTCCCAAGCAGGCAAAGCTCCTTGCCTCAAGAGCGTGGCACGTTCCAACAGCGCACCGTACAAGAATGGGAATTCATCACGGACGTGCCTTGCATGCCACACTTGCTATAATCATAGGCGAATGGTAGTAAAAGAAAACGAGGATTTTTTGTGATTCACAATAAAAGTGCGGACGTTCTTGCAAAGTGGTATAGTAGCCTATACAATAACACGACAGTATTTTGAAGTATGCTCAAGAAGCGAGAGGTGATATACAATATGAGTGAG
>JAFATZ010000219.1 GCA_019243675.1 Ktedonobacteraceae bacterium
TATTAGCCCTTCTAGAGCCTTTTCAAGATCTGTCAAGTACCATTTCAGGTACTCGACAAGAAACGAGTGGCAAGACTTTGAGTGACCAGCAAAGATCAATGAGGCTGACTCAAAGTCTTACCACTTCCTCCCATTTTTGCATCGTCAGCAACTCCCAATATTGCAAATTGCTCTAAGTCCTAAAATGTGTGTTATCTGATACTCTCATCAAACCAACGGTAACGCTCAGGATGCTAGAAGAACCTCTTGCCAATTTGCAAGTGCAACTACCTTCACCTTCCTTTTCAACTTCTCAGGGATATAACGTTTGATTTTTTTTTGACATCCCGAAATGCTACTGAAATAAGCGAACTGATTGTGCAAGTCCTTCCTCGGTGAGCACTACCGACTTCACCTTACTTCTCGGATTCTCTATCCACCCCTTCTCATAGAGCCGATTGAGCGTGTCCCAATCAAAACCTTTCCAAGCTCGATTGAAATCGTGCAGGACGAGATACATCAGAGCAAGGACCATCTCATCCACTTTCTCACGGTCATAGTCATCCATAGTGTTTCCTCGAACGTGGTGTTGATCGAAACATCATACTCTTCCTGTTTCGGTTGGATGGCCGAGTGCAAGCAGGACACGGTCCCTTGGTAAGCGTTGATGCTCGACCAGATTACCTGAGAGAACAAACAACGTAGAGAATCTAGACTCTTTCTTCAAGAGAGAAGAGCCATTGAATGAGAAATATGATACATAACTTGAAGTTGCTTGCATAGTTCGGTACTGAAAGGATAACTTAGCGATAGTATACCATATCGCTGTGCAGTAGAGAAAGAAGTCTGGAGTAAGGGGGTGCGCATCACATTTTTACGCACAAGCTCGGTAGGGGTCCAATGAATTGGACCCCTACCGACGTGGATTCCCTGTGCAAGCCACATTAGGTATTATAAAACAAAGCTATCGGCTAGAGGGCTGCGTGCAGTGCCATTTTCTCGCTTTTCGTTCGTATGATTGACAGGCTGTTGACCATTTGGCTGACGACTATTTTGTAAATAGCCATTCGGAGAGATGGCAGGGTTAGGTACGTTTTGTAAACCCTGTAAGCTCTGCAGAGCAGCCTGGGCCTGGGGGCTAGTCGGCTCGGTAGCGAGCTGAATGGTCTTGCCTTCAATCACCAAGGCAATGCCAATGCCGCGCCGTAGATCGGCGAGTTGCCGACGTAATTCGCGATTCTCAGTCTCTAACGCATCCATTAACTTTTTCTGTTCAATGAGCATCTGTGCGATACTTTCAAAACCTGTGCTCGCTGTACGGTCCATAGTGCATTCCTCCCTTGGTGTACCCAATAACTCTAAAAACGGCACCACAGCCTCTGTATCCCTGGATTGCTGTGTTACGAAAGCAATGATACAACGCGGTCCCAGATAGCAGTTGCTACGTCGATTTTAGGCATTACGGGCAAGTCTTCCATGTCGCCATTGGCGTGAAAGAGATAGACCTTGTTAGTATCTGTGCCAAAGCCACTATCTAGTCGGCTCACGTCATTGGCAACCAGCAAATCTAGCCGCTTTGCCGCCATTTTTGCTTGTGCATGGGTAATAACATCATGAGTTTCGGCGGCAAAGCCAACTCGTATTAGGCGTCGCAATCGCTTAACGCTGCCTTCATAATCAGCGTTAGCAAGTTCAGCCAGAATATCAGGATTACGCGTTAGATACAGAGAAAACTCGCCTTGTTCGCCGCTTCCTCGTGTCTCGTTCTTTTTGATCTTTCGTGATGCTGGCGCAATAGGACGAAAGTCCGCTACGGCTGCATTCATAACGAGTACATCAGCATCAGTAATAGCGCTACCAACAGCGTCGCGCATCTGTATCGCTGTCTCCACCTTGCATAGCTCTATGCCGTAAGGAACCTCCAAAGCGACTGGACCAGAAATGAGCGTCACATGTGCTCCACGGTCCCTAGCCACCGTTGCCAGAGCATAGCCCATCTTACCTGAGGAGCGATTGCCCACATAGCGTACTGGGTCGATTGGCTCCTGTGTGCCTCCTGCAGTGACAACCACACGTCGTCCTGCCAGATCTCCCTTCCTCCCTACTATCATACTGATAGCACCCATCAAGACCGACAGTTCAGGTAAGCGCCCCACTCCTATCGCTCCAGAGGCCAAGTGTCCTACTTCTGGTTCGACGATAGAGGCTCCTCGCTCCCGCAAAATGGAGAGATTAACCTGTGTCGCTGCATGCTCGTACATACCCTTGTACATAGCAGGAGCTAGTAGCAAAGGTGCCTTGGTCGCCAATGCGACGGCAGTGAGCATATTGTCTGCTATCCCATGCGCAAGCTTGGCAAGAGTGTTAGCCGTCGCTGGCACTATCGCCAAGAGTTCAGCTTGCTCTGCCAGAGCAATATGCAGTTCTGCTGCCTGACCCGATGGCTCCCAGAGATTATGGTAAACAGGGCGCTGGCTCACAGTTGCAAACGTAAGCGGGCGAATAAATTCCTGCGCATGGTCTGTCATAATCACATCTACGAGAGCACCAGCTTGTTGCAAACGGCTTACAAGCTCAATGGCCTTGTACGATGCAATCCCTCCACAAACTCCGACGATGAGTCGCTTGTTAAGTAACACTTCTAACCGATTCGTTCATGTTGTGCAACGGTCTCACGAGAACACTGTAACAATAGCATAGATGCCACTTTCTAGCAATTTCTATACCAATAAGTACCAGAGCTTATATTTTAGCTCGTTCACCTTACGAGCCTACCTTCTTTCTCTTCAAGAAAAAGCTGATGGCGAAGCCAAGCACAATGATGCTGAATATAAGCATGAACCATACGAAGAAGAGATGGAATATTGCGTCTGTTTGACCGACCCCTGAAAACAGGGTGCCTTGGTATGAAAAAAGATCTGCTCCCAACTTATCGCCATGCAGACCCACTGTCGAGCCTAGTCCCGCCATAGCCCAACGCACCGGGAAGAAGGCACCTAGTATCTGCAGGAACGTGCCGTTCAGAGGAAAGGTGACGCCCGAAAAGATGATCTGTGGCACCAGAACAATGGGTACCAAGCTCATGGCACGGTCGTTGTTCGGTGCAATGCTCGAGATAGTGAGGCCCATCATCAGACCAACGAGAGAGGCTAAGGCCATCGTAATATATATCTCGACAAGAACAGGTAGAAAGGTGCTATGATCAAATGGTGCGACGCTATTTACTAGCAAAACAAGCACGGCACTCTGTACAAGGCAGAGCACGCCTAGCACTACTATCTTCGAGAACATGTAGGGCGCAATGCCTAGGTTGACAGCTCGTTCGCGTTTGTAGATGGATACCTCTTTAACAACCTCACGTGCGCCATTGATACAACCAAACATGACAGCGGCGAAAGCCATAATGAGCAGGATCTCCTGGGCATTTGCGCCTGAACCTGAAAGAATAGCATCTTGCAGCACTTGCTGCGCTGTTTTGCCCTGCTGTGCTGCGAACTGCTGGCCCTGGGGCGTGTTCAGCCCATCTTGCAGCGTTTGACAGTTGCTAAATGTTACCACCTGGCCCTGTACAGTAGCACTGCCGGAACAAGTCGTAATACTGTTGCGAAAAAACGTACCGCTACCATTATTACTCAGGAGCATGAGCAGGAGCAGCAACCCGATGACAGGTGCCTGTAAGAATAGTATGGCCAAGTTGCCCATATCGTTCCTGAGCAGTTCAAGATAGCGCCGCGAGAGAATGGTGAACTGCCTCCATGGATTGCCTCGTTTAGGCTGTTTGATACTCACTGTAGGTAGTGCAGACTGCGCTTGACCAGCGGGACCTTGCTGTAACGGCCCAACGACATAAGTCTGGTAGTCCTGCGATTTTTTAAAGTCAGCCTCGGCTTGACTAGGAATATCCTTGTTACCCTCGCTCGGCTCTAAGGCACTATAAATTTCGGCGAAGTCGGCTTTACCAAAGTAGGCTATGGCTTCGCTGGGTGGTCCAAAGTAAGCAAGGCGACCACCTCGGCATAGGAAGCAGACGTAATCGCAAACATTGATATTATTGGTAGCATGTGTGACCAGTACAATAGTGTGTCCTTTATCGGCCAACTTGCGTAGTAGTAACATCATCTTGCGGTCAAGGCCAGGATCAAGGCCAGAGGTTGGCTCGTCGAGAAAGAAGACACTTGGATTAGCCAGCAGTTCGAGAGCGATAGAGACGCGTTTACGCTCCCCTCCAGAGAGTTTGCTCACGAGCAGATTGCGCCGTGACCTCATTTCGACATCTTCGAGCACTTCCTTGATACGCTCTTTGATCTGCTTCCTTGTGTAGTCATCCGGCAGGCGCAGCCTAGCAGCGTAGTAGAGAGCGTGTTCAACTGTTAAATCTTTGTGAATAATGTCGTCCTGCGGCACATAACCGAGCTGTGTACTAAAGGCCGCCAGGTGGCGATAGTAGTCCTGACCATTATAGAAAACCACACCTTGCTGTGCTGGTCGCAGACCATTGAGCGCATCCATCAACATGGACTTGCCTGTGCCAGAGCTGCCGACGATGGCAACAAATTTGCGTGGCGGAATGGCGAGTGAGATGTCGTTGATGAGTACAGCGTGTTTGTGGCCCACTTTCTTGAGGTGCAGTGCATCGATGCGAATGCTGGTGCTCTCGTCCTGTTGGGTGAGCTGGGTTGCGCTATACATGAACTTGAAGGGACCGATGCGTATCTCGTCGCCGACGCGCAGGGCTTGATTAGTGACGCGCTGTGCATTGACGTAGACGTGATTGGTACTGCCCAGGTCGATAATGCGATAGCCGCCCCGTGTCTGCTCCAAACGTGCATGATGGCTGGAGACCTGTGGGTGATCAAGCACTACCGTGTTGTCGGGCAAACGACCGAGTGTGATAACAGGTACACCCAGCGGAATGGGGCGAAGCTCCGGTATGATATCCTGGGCTACGCCGCTTCCATCATTGTAGGTCAAGGTGACGAGTGTGCCGTGCTCATCGCTGATACGAAAGACGTCGCCGCGAGTCAGCGTTTTGCGAAACTGTTCGTCGCCCTGAATGGTGCGCCCCTGGTAGACAATGCCATTGAGCGTCTTACCACGCGCCGGATGTGGGTGGATAAAGACAAGCTGATTGCCCTCACGTACGATTTGAGCATGCAAGCCGGAGACAGTGGGCCTGTTGATGACGATATCATTCGACGGCTCGCGCCCGATATTGATAACCTGTTTATTTAATGGATAGGTATGCTTCTCACGGTCAGTATTAGTACTGACCTCGAGTGTGGGGATGCCATGCAGGTCGCCTTTAACCGCCTCACGCCCAGGTGCTGGTATATCAGCCGGCAGTGTCCCTGCATTGTCGTCTACTTTAGGCTGTCCTGGGGCCTTTATTGTCGCCGCATACGGAGGCACTGTATTGGTAGCCACCTGCTGCGGGGATAAGACTATCGGTGCTTGCACATTTTGTGGCTGAGTTGGAGAAGCAGGCGGTACTTTTTGCGTACCTCTATTGGTCTGAAAGAGAATGTTTGTACCCGCTCCCAGGCCAATAGTATCGCGATTAGTAATTACTGCTTGCTCTACCTCGTTTTGATTGACAAACAGCTTATTTTGTTGAGAAACTTTGTGGATAGTCCATAAACCATTGTTGAACGCCAACTGCGCGTGCAGGCGCGACACAGATGGATCAGAGATAACGATGTCATTGCTCGGATCACGTCCAATAGTGACAACTGTTTTGCTTATCTGATAAATATTGCCCGCTAATGACCCAGTTAGAAAGTGTAGTGTGCCGAGTATTGGAGTTTTATTTACTGCGTTCATATTTTTTCTCCCGCTTTTTATTATATTATATTTGAGCTTTGTGTATGGTAATATTCCCGGTACTCACATCGAGGATCAGTTCGGCATTAGCAGGCGATCCTGCCAAGCTATTAAGCGGGCCATGATAATTCACTATACCGTTACTACCGTTATTCTGTATATTTGTGCCGAACTCGCTGCTAATTTTTCCACTGTTTGTATTAGTGTCAAGAGTTAGGTTGGTATCACTCGGCAGTGTAACATCAATATTGCCTTGCTCACTTAGTAGTGTGTAGCGAGATTGTGCGCCGTTCAAGTTGGCCAGCAAGCCATTAAAGGTAATATTGCCCTGATTCGTTTCAATATGTGAACCGTCGGCCAAGATGGCATGCGTGACTTTAATATTTCCGCTA
>JAFATZ010000299.1 GCA_019243675.1 Ktedonobacteraceae bacterium
TACACGCCCGCACTGCGCTGGGGTATGTAAACAATTTTCGTAGGGGCCCGATTTATCGTGCCCACGATTTATCGCACCCATGGGGGAGGAAAAGTAGTCATGACCAACCAAGATATCATACGCTGGCTAGATCGTATAGCAGACGAGCTAAGAGCAAACACGCACTACCTAACGCAACTCGACTCGCCCATAGGAGATGCAGATCATGGTACGAACATGAATCGTGGTTTTAGTGCCGTTCATGCTAAATTTCCAACTATGACAGCGATGGATATAGCAACTCAGTTGCAGACAGTCGGCACAACTCTTGTCTCGACCGTAGGTGGTGCAAGTGGACCGTTATATGGAACAGCATTTTTGCGAGCAGGCAGCGCAGTTGCAAGTAAGCAAGAACTGACTGCAAGCGATATCGTTGCCATGCTTGAGGCATTCCTGGGTGGTATCACAGCGCGAGGCAAAGCACAAGTGGGAGAGAAAACGATGGTGGATGCCTTGACGCCTGCTCTACACGCGGCAAGGCAAGAGCTAGACCAGGGAGCGAGTATCGCAGACATTACGGCAAAGGCGGCTGCGGCGGCTGAAGAAGGGATGAAGGCGACGATTCCAATGTTGGCAATCAAGGGCCGCGCTAGCTATCTCGCAGAGCGCAGTATCGGTCATCAAGACCCGGGTGCAACATCAAGCTGGATCATGCTGCGTTGTTTAGCTGAGGTTTGCGCAGACCAGTAGGGAGAACATCAATGACCGTGGCACTCGTCATTGTCTCGCACAGCACTCAACTTGCGAGCGGTGTTGCGGAACTTGCACGCCAGACGACAAAAGGAGTAGTGCCCATTGCTGCGGCTGGGGGCAGCGGACAGTTGGGCCACAGCAATGAAGATATGCTAGGGACATCCGCCGATATCATCCTCGCAGCCATGCAATCCGTTGCTGGGCCAGACGGAGTCCTGGTGCTGTTCGACATGGGCAGCGCCTTGCTATCTGCTGAGATGGCTCTTGAACTGCTTGATGAGCAGCAGCGTGCAACTGTTATGTTGACCTATGCCCCACTGGTAGAAGGAACCATCGCCGCCGCCGTAGAAGCTTCTTTAGGGCGCTCACTCACGGATGTGAAACGAGCGGCGGAGCAGACGGCACAAGTCGAGCAACTCAGAAAACTGAAACCAATAACACAGGACGAGACCAGACCGGAGCAGACAGAAGAGTCTGAGACAATACCTATGGTGGGCGAGGTGCATGAGATCAGTCTAACACTGCACAATCCTGCAGGGCTGCATATGCGACCAGCCAGCCTGTTTGTGCAGACCGCCGCTCGCTTTCGGGCGACCATTCACGTACAAGCACAGGGAAAACAGGCAGATGCCACTAGCATTATGAGCGTGCTCTCGCTAGGTGCCCGGCAAGGAGACACCATCGTGCTACGTGCCAGTGGAGTGGACGCTCAGGCAGTGCTAGAGGCGATAAGTACACTCGTACATGCCGACTTCTATGAAACTCCCTCCACTCCATCGACTGCAAGCAGTGTTTCTCAGTCCTCCCCTGCCGCTGCTACCTCCACCCCGCAGCAGCCCAATACGTGGCAAGGTATCTCAGCCTCGGCTGGCGTCGCCATTGGTCTAGCGTTCCTCTACACATCAACCGTGCTGGACCTGAGTACGGTGCAGCAACGTACTGTTGCACCCACATCCATTGCTACAGAGCAGCAACGACTACAAGAGGCACTGCAGGCTACGGCTCATGATCTGGACTTACTAGCACAGCAACTGCAGGACCGTGTAGGAAAAGCAGAGGCCGCTATCTTTGTAGCACAGGCTCTGATAGTGCGCGACCCTGCATTGCACGAGACTGCAACACACTTGATTGAAGATCAGCACCTCGATGCTTCCTCTGCTCTTGCAGTTGCAGCAGAACAGTATGCCTCCCAACTGGCAAAACTGGATAACCCTGTGTTGGCAGCCAGGGCTGTCGATGTGCATGACGCAACTAGTCGAGCCGTACAACGTCTGGGCGGCCAACACACAGCGCAGCAAGACCTCAGCAGCTTAAGCAACCCAATTATTCTTGTCGCCCGTGATCTCACTCCATCGGACACCGCACAACTGCAGCCTGAAATCTTGCTGGGCATCTGTACCATACAGGGAGGTGCAACCTCCCACGCCGCTATTCTCGCACGCGCACTAGGTATACCCGCCATCGCCGGACTCGACGAATCGCTTCTGCAACGTATTCACTCCAACGACGAACTCGGCCTGGATGCCGACAAGGGCCTGCTCTACCTGCATCCCAACGACGAGGTACGTAATGCACTCACGCAGCGCATTACTGAGCGGCGACAACAGCAGAGCGTGCTACAAGCAGCAGTACAGAGCAACATAGCTCCCTTGAGCATTGGGGGACGGCGCATTCTGCTACGAGCGAATGTGGGCAGCAAAGCAGAGGCCGAGGCAGCAAGGCTGTGGGGAGCCGAAGGTATAGGCTTGTTGCGCACCGAGTTTCTCTTCGCAGGTGCCACCACCCTACCGGATGAGCAAGAGCAGCGCATACACTACACACGCGTCTTTCAAGCATTTCGTGGAGATCGCGAAGCCTCTACAGTAGGACCTATCGTCGTACGCACACTTGACGCTGGAGCCGATAAACCGCTGCCAGCACTAGAACGCATCATCGGTACAGTTACAGAAGCCAATCCTGCGCTGGGATTGCGTGGTATCCGTATCCACCTCGCCCATCAGCATTTGCTCAAGCGGCAACTCCGCGCTCTGCTGCTTGCAGCCAGTGATACGGGAATCGAGTTACACATTATGTTTCCCATGATGAGCACCGTCGAAGAGCTACGCACGATCCGCACCCTCTTCACGGACGTGCAGGCAGAACTGACACAACGTCAGGCCCTCACACCCACTGCTTCCTCACACATCCCTCTCGGCATCATGATTGAGGTACCAGCCGCCGCCGTGATGGCCACCGAACTGGTGGAGCTTGCCGACTTCTTCAGCATCGGTGCCAACGACCTGCTACAGTACACTCTGGCTGCCGACCGTACCAACGCCACCGTTGCCAATCTCTACACTCCCATGCAGCCCTCTCTTGTGCGGCTCATCCAACAGATAGCCAACGCAGGACACCGTGCAGGCAAACCTGTAGCCGTCTGCGGTGAGATTGCTAGTGATCCACGCCTCGCCCCTCTACTCGTCGCGCTCGGCGTTGACGAGTTGAGTATGACTCCCACCGCACTGTCAGCAGTCCGAAGTGCTCTCATAGGTCGAACCGCTCAGGAACTAGCGATGCTGGCGGAGAGAGCTGTTAACGCTAAGACGGTGGCGGAAGTGGAGGCGATTTGCGGGGCCAAGTGGCTAACTTAGGGGCCATAACATTTTGCCTTGAGAGCACGGTGTGCGCTTATCTGAAACAGCTTCGATTGCAGTCCGTCGGTTATCACATAGAATAGCTCTTGCATATGATGCTATTGTTGTGCTATGATAGTGATATGGAAGCACAAACAACCTGCACGATCTGATACAAGCGTCGGGTCACCCTCGCAAAGGGCGTCAGGCGCGCAGTATATTTTTTGTGGGAATTGTAAATGGCGTTCAACAGATCGTGCCTGCCATCTAGAAAGAGGTGCATGCTATGAAGAGATTGTTCTGGGGTCTACTCATGAGCCTCATTTTCCTGACATTCTTCTTTACGATCGGAATCAAAGTCCTCTATCGGATCGCGGCACTCCTCGGGAAAACCTGGCCTTGTCCGTTAGCGATTGCTTGGGTGCTTGAGTTGCCCGTCCGTCTGCGTACTGTGCCACGTGTGCTTGACGAGATTGGCATTCAAGGGGGAGAGCGCGTGTTAGAGCTAGGGCCTGGGCCAGGAGCGTTCACTGTAGATGCCTCCCAGCGTGTTGGACGAGATGGGCAGCTTATTGCTGTAGATATCCAGCCTGGAATGATTGCACGTGTGAGGCAAAAACTCCAGGAGGCTCATGTCAGCAATACTGAAACGCATGTCGCGGATGCCTACCATCTCCCCTTAGATAATGAGAGCATAGATCGAGCTTTTCTTGTGACGGTATTGCCGGAGATCCCAGATAGAGGTCGCGCGCTTGCCGAATTGCGCCGTGTGCTGAAGCCCAACGGAATACTCTCTATTACCGAGGACTTTATGGATCCCGATTATCTCTTCGAGTTTGAAACGAAGAATCTTGTGAAGAGGGCTGGCTTCACCATTGAAAAGCTCGTTGGCAACGTGTGGCATTATACCATCCACTTCCGGAAAGCAGAGAAAGGCAGTTGTTGAATATGCTCTGAAAAGAGGGAAGCCACTTCAGAAGCGGTTTCTTCGTCGGATAATAGTTGTGGATCTCCCACCTGCCCTTCTCGGTGCTCATCCACGGTTCTGCTCATACAATCTCTCTTTAAATTCCCTTACTGCCTTCACATCATCATAGCCTTTCTCGGCCAGTTTCAGCATATGCGTGTTTATTTTTGTGAACACGAGCGGTGATTGCAATTGCCTCGTCATCCTCTCATAAAAATCATACAAAGCCATCATAGACGCTTCTATCTCATTCATAATTAGGTAAGCCTGTGCGTAGTCCAAAGGTATCCACGAATCCAGATAGTTATTGTTATCCTGCTTTATTTGCTTCTCTATTTCCTCTTGCATGCTCATCGTCCTCTTCCCTAACCCTAATTCTACGTAGAATGTAGAGTGGCAAACCGCCCCATCAGAGACCTATGAAGCGTTGAAGCTCAGTCTTATCTTGCAAAGCAAGTTAGCTCTTATTATGACGAGGACAAGAAGATAGAACGAGATATTCTCTCATGAAGAATGCTTGACTACCACAGCGCAACTTGCTATCATGATAACCGCACAGGGAATGCAGTGCATTCCCTGCAACATTGCGCCCATAGCTCAGTGGATAGAGCAAGTGTCTTCTAAACACTAGGTCGCAGGTTCGAGTCCTGTTGGGCGCG
>JAFATZ010000475.1 GCA_019243675.1 Ktedonobacteraceae bacterium
TCCGACATATCTAAGTCCGCTTCCTCAACGCCAGGTATATGCACCCCCGCCCACGGCTTCGGCAGTGGCGACACCAATACAGCCTTCCAGTACACCTACTGTACTTCCTCAATCATCACAAATGTACTCTACCATAAATGCACCTGAGGCCGATGCAACGATACGACGCTCAGTTTCGCCTCTACAGACAACGCCTCCTCTGCATAGACCTGTGCAGATAGCGCCGCCTGTTGCTACGCCATCAGCAAGCTGGCTACGAGGATTGCCCAAGAGAAACTTGTATGTTGCTTTTATTGTTGTACTGGTGCTGGTGCTGCTGGTTGCGGCGGTCAGTATCCCTTTGCTGCAGGCTCGCAATGTCGCCTCCTCCTCCTCTACATCGGTGGTTGGACAAGCCTTCTTCGTCAGTAGTGGCCTGCTCAGTGCAAATAGCGACCAGGGCATTGCCGATGGCATGCAGATTGATTTTCCAAACATTGCGCCTCCGCATCCCGGCAAGAAGTACTACGTGTGGCTGTTACAGGATACCCTGGAAAATTCGCCACCGCTCTCTCTGGGAGCACTTTCTGACAATAATGGGCATTTTAGCACCACCTTCACAGGTGATAATACGAATCACAGTGACCTTCTGTCCAGCTATAGCCGCTTGTTAGTCACCGAAGAGGATGCGAATGTAGAGCCTGCTGGCCCTTCCTTAGATCGTAGTGCATGGCGCTACTACGCCCAGTTCTCACAGACTAAGGGTGCAGGCCAGACGTACAGTCTGCTCAATCACCTACGACACTTACTTGCTCAGGATCCCAAGCTGCAAGCGGTTGGTCTGACTGGCGGATTGGATAGCTGGCTTTTTAGAAACACATTAAAGATCCTAGAGGCAGCAGGCAGTGTGCGCGACGCACAAAGAAGTGGCACCGTAGGGAGTGCTCAGTTCATGCGACGAGAATTGG
The DNA here is from genome assembly GCA_019243675.1 of Ktedonobacteraceae bacterium. Taxonomy (GTDB): domain Bacteria; phylum Chloroflexota; class Ktedonobacteria; order Ktedonobacterales; family Ktedonobacteraceae; genus JAFATZ01. The sequence continues at coordinate 948 of JAFATZ010000475.1, forward strand.
TGCGTATTCTTGACTATCTCGATAGCACCCAGTACGTCGGGCGTGAAAATCTGCCAAGCGGTGTGTCAGCGGTACAGGTTGACCCACCACTGGTGGTACGCGTTGCTTTGTTAGACTTCAAAGATCCGAGTCAGTTTCCCCCTGGTTATTTGAAACATATTGGTACTCACTTGGCTGACATTGTGCAGTCTCCCGGTGTCACGCCTGAGCAGAAAGCGCTTGCTCTTCAGATCAATCAGGCTGTCGACAATGTCAACGCTTGGTTGTTGGCAGTGCATGACGACGCAGCGAAACTTGTGCAGATGAGCGATGCGCAGCTCTTACAACCACAGACCGTCTCGACGCTCAATGACCTGTTCATTAACGCCAATAATGCCTTTGTAGGTCATGTGGATCCCAATACGAACCAGGTACGCGAGGGAGTCTCGCAGATTCACTACAGTATTCAGCGCTTAGCAACCTTTGATATCACCGCCTGCACGCTTGGTAGCAACAATTTCTGCATGTAAGGGAAGGAAGGTGTACCATGGTCACAAAGCTTGGCAAATACGAGCTACAGACACAGTTGGGACAAGGGGGTACGGCTGAAGTCTGGAAAGCACTCGATACGCAGTTGCAACGCTATGTCGCGATCAAACTGCTGCATGCTGACTTGCAAGAGGATCCACAGTTTGTGACACGCTTTGAGCATGAAGCTCAACTTGTTGCCTCTCTGCACCATCCTAATATCGTGCAAGTCCACGATTTCCAGATTGTTCGTCCGCCAGAGGTAGAGCATACCATCGCCTATATGGTGATGGAGTACATTGAAGGTCAGACGCTGGCCGACTACATTCAGAGCACGTCGGGTCAAGGGCATATTCCGATGCCAACAGACCTTGTTCAGCTTTTCACTTCTATTGCCCTTGCTATTGACTACGCCCATCAAAAAGGGGTGGTTCATCGTGACATCAAACCTGCCAATATCCTGCTCGATAAGCGGCATACGGAGCGCAACCGCATGGGGGAGCCAGCTCTTACCGACTTTGGTATCGCTAAAATGCTCGGGACAAGCAGCGGCACCCTGACTGGTGCCCAACTCAGTACACCGCTCTACATTTCGCCGGAGCAGGTGAAAGGCTATCCAGGCAATGAACGCAGTGACCTGTACGCCCTCGGTGTCATTCTCTATGAGACAGTTACAGGTGTACTTCCCTTTCGAGGTGAGAGTGCCACCGACGTCATGGCCCAGCACTTGCATGCCACTCCCCCTTCGCCAAGTCTTTTCAATCCAAATATACCACCCGCTCTTACTATGGTCATTCTACGCAGCCTAGCTAAAGACCCTGACTCACGCTTTCCTAGTGCTGCTTCCATGGTAGCAGCGCTTGCCGAGTCGCTCAGTGTTGCAGTACCAGAAAGTCTCGGTAAGCCAGCTTATCCTGCGGACATGCCAGATATGCCGACGCGTATAGGCCCTTTACCGGATGTCTCTAAAACATCCTCGACGCCCGTTATCAGTACTGCTATGCCTGCTCCAGTAGTAGCTGCAGCGACGAGTACTCCTCGTACGCCTAGCCTTGCCTATAGCCCTCAACCACTGCCAGCAGCGACTCCTCATGTGGCACCTCCTTTCCCTACACCATCAACACCCGTACAGGCACCATCGGTACTCGCGGCGCAAGGTCCAGAAGGGAGGCGCTGGAAACCATTGTACATTGTTTTGGCTGCCCTACTCATTGTGGCACTACTTGGCTCAACTATCTATTACCTGACGCTTGTACGTCCCGTCGCAGGGACAGGTGTCGTTGGGCATGCTTACTTCACCAGTAGCGGGCAGTTGCAGGATGGCGCTCAGGGTATCGCCGATGAGCTACAAATTGATATTACAAACGTCTCGCCCCCTGCCCAGGGCAAGAGCTACTATGCCTGGTTACTCGGCGACAAGAAGAATCTTAACACACCTGATCTGCTCGTTCCAGCGCCCATTCAGCCGCCCATCCTGCTAACGAATAATCTACCCGTCAAGAATGGTGAGATACATTACTTCTACCCAGGAGATGCCCAGCATAATAACTTGCTCTCGGAAACCAGTCGCTTTTTGATCACGCAAGAAGACGCCAACCAAACGCCACGTGCGCCCTCTACTGACCATACTACATGGGTATACTACGCGGAATTGCCGCAGATGCTCATACCAGGAGATCCGACTGGCCTGAGAGGTCTTGATCATATTCGCCATCTTTTCTATAATGAGGATCATCTCAAGGTGCTCGCTCTCTATGGGGGATTGGATATCTGGCTGTTCAGAAATACTGAGAAAGTGCTGGAGTTGTCCGTCAGCGCACGCGATGACTTCGACCCGACAGGGAAAAACTACACATTGATGCATGATCTCTTCCTACGTGTCCTGGAATATCTTGATGGCATACCCAATGTGCAGATAGATATTCCATCTTCTACCAACATACCTATTCTCATCGACCCTGTCATTGGCAAAGTTGCTATTCTTACTATCGACCCCGGCCAAGGGGCAGGTAAGTTCTTGTCCACAAACCCGCCTGGCTATCTTGCGCATCTACCCTTGCATGTGCAGCAGGCTCTCAGAGCACCCGATGCAACCTCAGAGATAAAAACCTTGGCACCGCAGATTCTTGATGCCCTCAATCATGCGCAGGTCTGGCTCACACAGGTGCGTAAGGACGCCAAAGACCTCTTTGCTATGTCGCCTGCGCAGTTGTCACAGCCAGCAGCACGTGACATACTGGATGATATGGTGACTCAGGCAACATACGCTTACATCGGCCAGCTTAATCCAGCCACAGACAAGGTCACGCCGGGTGTGTTGCAGGCTCACTACGACGTTCAGAAATTAGCGACGTTCGACATTACAAAGAACGTTCCCGATAAGTTATAAGAGGATACGATGAGCACGGAACCGCAGTGTCTTGGCAAATATGAGCTGTGTGAACTCTTAGCACGAGGAGGAATGGGCGAGGTCTGGAAGGCGTATGATCCGCAACTACGGCGTTATGTTGCTATTAAGCAACTGCATGCTAACCTACAGACCGACCCAGATTTCACCACACGCTTTGAGCGCGAGGCACAGTTTATCGCTTCCTTGCATCATCCAAACATCGTAAAAATTCACGATTTCCAGTTCGTAGCTATACCCAACTCACAGAAGACCACAGCGTACATGGTAATGGATTATGTGGAAGGCCCGACGCTTGCTGACTATATACGCAACACGTCGCGCAAGGGTTTCTACCCGCCCGCTGCCGATATCATGTACCTCTTTACAGCCATTAGCCTCACTATTGACTACGCTCATCGCAAGGGCATGATCCACCGCGATATTAAGCCAGCCAATATCATGCTCGATCAACGCATGAAGACCCGCCACGAGCTTGGCGAGCCTATCCTCACTGACTTCGGCATCGCCAAGCTTCGTGGTGGTGCATCTAATACCGTTAAAGGTATGCTGCTCGGCACTCCACTCTATATTTCGCCAGAGCAGGCGCAAGGAGAGCAGGGCGACGAGCGTAGCGATCTCTACTCGCTTGGCATTATCCTTTATGAAATAACCACTGGTGTCACACCTTTCCGTGGGGGTAGCGACGTAGCAGTTCTTATGCAGCATGTGCATGAGATGCCGACACCTCCGGCTCTGATCAATCCAAATATTACTCCAGAGCTGTCGGAGGTCATTTTGAAAAGCATTGCCAAGGAGCCGGATGCTCGTTTTTCCAGCGCCAGTGCCATGACCATTGCTATTGCTGAGGCGCTTCATCTGCCCATGCCAACCGTACTCACGAGAAGCAGACCTGATACAACGATTGACTCAAGCGGTCCCAACCCCTTGCAGCCGTCACATCCATCTATAGCTTCACCCCATTTCACACCGGAGAGCGGCTGGTCATCCCATGAGCTTGCAACCGTCGCGAACAGTTTCCAATCCAGTTCGCTCACCAACCCACGTATACGAACCGCTGCCTCTTCAGCACCGACAGCGACCCCTGTATCTGCGCCAATTCCAGCGTCAGCGGTCAAAAAACAGCGTAATCTCAATAGCATTACCCTGGCTGTCATCGTGGTAATTGCGCTTATTGCTTCTAGCCTAGCAGGCTACGCTCTCTTTGCCCCCAAAAGTTCCACGTCGCCCGATCAAACATCTACAGTTGCGGGGCATATACTCTTTCTTAAGAGTCAGGGTACGTTGTCGGGTTTTGATAAGATACAGATCGATATTCCTGGGATTGGCCAACCGACAAGCGGCACAAACTATTATGCGTGGTTAGAGAACAATAAAAATGACGCTATTGTCCCTGCACGCTGGTCCGTCACAATCACAAACCCACGCGTATCACTGCCTCTTGCTGGAGACCCACAACAGCCGAATCTGCTCAGTAACGACTTCCCCCTCTTCTTGATCACTCAGGAGAGTACCAGTGATCCCCTCTCACCATCTCTGGACGCCAAGGCTCGACTCTACTATGCTACTATTCCTCAATCGGCTTCGTCGAGCGATCAACTTACGTTGGTCGACCACCTCAAACATTTGCTTGCCGACGATCCTACTCTAGATAAATTGAATATGCAAGGTGGTTTGAATATCTGGTTTCAGCAGAATATGCAGGCGCTCGTACAACAAGCTACGAGCGCGAATGATGCCTTGCAAAAGAAAGACGCTGTGGCTATGCGCCAACATTTGGTGAACATGCTCTACTATCTGGATGGACAAGCGTGTGCGCCGTCCAACTTCTACGGTCTTCCCAACTCTGCATCTACGACTGCAGAGCCGACAGTCTTGAACAATACACGTGTCTCTTTACTTGCTTGTTCACAGAGCGGAGTCCCAAGCAGTTTTCTAGTACATATAGCCACTCATCTTGATGGAGTGATTGGGTCTAGCGGTGTGACGCAGGAGCAAGTAGATCTAGCACGGCAAATTGCAGGGGAGCTAAATCAGGTCAACGTATGGTTGAAACAGGGCCACCAGGATGCAGCACTGCTCGTGAAGCTTTCCAATGATCAACTCCTGCAACCGCAAGCACAGACGCAGTTGAGCGATCTGCTCACCCAAGTCAATGACGCGTATAATGGCCAATCAGGCCACCAAGGCGTGCGCCAAATAGGCGACGATATGCAGCACCTTGCCAGCTTCGATATTTTCAAATGTCCCCAGGGTGGTGCTAACAATCCCTGCCAGTAGTTCAGTAATTGCAAGTGACTCGCAAATGCGAATCACTTGCAATTACCATTTTTATATGCTATGATTGTATTGGCTCATATTGAAAAGTGTGTAGAGCACTCAAGATGACAAGGAAAAGCGGAAAAGCAGTCTGCATCTTCTCAAAGCGGTCATCCCCCCGCGCTCCTTTCATAAGAGAGACCTTCTCGGACACCCATTAACCCTCCGCATACCTTTCAAACATGAGCCATCTTTTACCCTCAACGCTTCAAAGAGCCTCAATCGTCACTATCTCCCTGTCCACCATACGCGCTGCCAAATTTTGAGGTTTTAACTTCAAAAAGACACAAAAGTAATCTGTAAAATATGTAAAGTCGTATGTCTACACGGGTACAAATCATCATGACAAAATATAATATTTTATATTATCAATTCTAAAAAAGAGAATACTTAATATGACAATATAGCAAACATGTTATATTATGTATATAATAGTACATTACTATAGTACTAATAATTCGTATTTTTCCTGGTAATATCGTAACGATGTGCTATTACACCTTGACTAACTTACAATGCAGTATATATACTTTTAACGATACTGAGTGTGCTGCGCAGTTTCTTGCCCCTGTCGCGAGAAGATAAGGAGCTAGACTGGGCATGCTGAGTAATTACTGAAATACATAAGTCATCCTATCGATAGGTCATCAGTAGGATAGCACAAGAAAGGAAGCACAGATATGGCTAATCCAATCGAGGGTGTGAGCTTTTACATCCGCAGTCAACTAGGTAACCTAGTCCTTGATGTTCAGGGTGGTAAGACTGATCCCGGTACACCCGTCATCGTTTACTCACAAGGTTCCTCGGCAGCCAACAACCAACTGTGGACTATAGAGTCGGTGATCTATGCGGGCTAGCAAGGACTAAACCCAACAGCTACGCCTCGAGGTAGAACTATTTCCTTGGATTTCAGAAACTGTCTGAAAAATCATTTCAAATGCCTCTAGAAGGGGCACAAGGAATGACATTGAGCACGTTTTCAGACAGTTTCTCCTATGACAATCAGGGTAGGAAGAAGGAATTTTCTCTCTTCTACACACCATGCAAAGGAGTAGAATAATGCCAGTTGATCTCAGTCAGTTCGCGGGAAAGACGTACAAGATTATGAATCTAACAGGTCGCATGCTTCTGACGGCGGTTCCTGATGGAGACAGGGTGTTCCTCCTCAACGACAGCAGAGGAGAGGACCAGCTCTGGCAGTTGGTCGATGCAGGTAGTGGACGATGCAGCATTCGCTGCGTCTTGAATGGGAAGGTGCTGGAGGTGGCTGATGCCTCGACGTTTAACATGGCACCAGTGATCCAGGGGGATTTTAGCAGGGCGAGCCATGAGCTCTGGACCCTGGAGAAGGGCAGAGATGATATGGACGATGTTGATACCTATCAGATTATCTCCGTCAACAGCGGCAAATGTCTGGACATCTCGCCGATCCGCATCTTTCCTCCACTGGTGGCGCAAATGGAGGGTAATCAGTCGCCTAGCCAGCAATGGATCTTGCAGCCAGTGGAGTAGCTCAGGCAGAGTTACAGGCTGGACGTGCGTAAGCCAGTATGGTGAAGCATAGGGCGGTCAAGGTACTGGCTGGATGAACACTTTTTAATCAGCTGTCATCACTGTCCCAGTGTCGCCATCGACGGTCACGCGCTGTCCGTTGCGAAGCCGCTCGGTGACTACACCTGCACCAAGAACTGCGGGAATATGATACTCGCGGGCCACTATGGAACTGTGACTGAGTGGTCCGCCGACGTCGGTGACCACAGCCGTGGCAAGGGCAAAGAGCGGTGTCCAGGCGGGAGTGGTGATCTTGGTCACAATGACTACTTATAAGATTTTAGTCAAAATGATTTTATGGCCATAAGTGTACACGGAAAAAAGGGAAAAAGTCAAGGGGATATACTCACAAAAACTAAGGATGACTTATGCAGCAGATGAGGCAAGGCGTCTAAGCAGGTCATGGGAACTCTTGCTCTCCTCTAGCTCAGAGGTGTGCAAAATGCGGCGTAGGTTTATCAACGCAGCCTGAATGCGCTTCTTAAGCGTATTCTCCGAAGTTTGAAGGGTGTGAGCCATTTCTGGCAATGTCATACCATTGTAGTAGTGAAGTGCAATAACAACCTTCTGCTTAACTGGGAGACTCTCGATGGCGCGAGCCAGATCCCAATTGCGCTCTACGAATCCTTTGTGATCGTCGGCGGCTTGGGCAATCAAGTCTGTCTCATGATCGCAGAGTGTCTGGCGCATGAATGCTGTTGAGCGAGCGAGGCGTCGCTTAAAACTGATACACTGATTAATCACGATACGTATCAGCCATGGGCGCAAAGCAGCAGCTTCGCGAAGATCGGGTAAGTGATGCCATGCCTGGATAAATGCATCCTGCACAAGGTCTTGTGCAATATCGCGATCACTCACAAGCGTCAAAGCCGTGCGCAACATGAGCATACTATATTGATCAACGATCTCTCCAAATGCCTGTACATCCCCTTGCAGTGCTCGTTTCACTAAGCATTGCTCATCCATCTCTGACTTTTCCACTACATCTTCTACGACTGGGCTGATAACGAGTGTATCCACCATCGGCTCTACGGACTCAAACATAGTGACCTCAGGCTTGGTAAATATGGTCATGCATGCTGGCTGGGGTGCAGGGATTCGAACCCCGATTGGCCGATCCAGAGTCGGCAGTCCTACCATTGAACGACACCCCACTGCGCTTGTGCTCTGATAATATCCTAAGTTTTGTGGAATGTCAAGCAACTTCTTGACTGTGTTAGTGAGTTGTCGGTGTCGTGCTAGGGGATTTTGTCGGAGTTGGCGTTAGCGGAGGAGTTGGTGATGGCGTCGGAATCGGCGTCGAAGTTGGCGTTGGCGAAGGAGTTGGTAATGGCGTCGGAGTTGGCGTTGGAGCGTTCTGATTTACGTATAACTTAACGATTGTTCCAGGGGTAATAGTACTATTGGCCGTAGGATCAGTCCTTATCACCACATCTAGGGGGCCGACAGAATCCTGAACCAGCGTATACTGAATATGTTTGTCGTTGAGCATGTTTTCGGCTTGGGCAAGGCTCAGATTCACTACATCGGGCATCAGGACCGTAGCGGGAGTGGGAGTCGCAGGTGTCAGCGTCACAAAGATAGTGGTTGTTTGGGGATTGGCCGTATTACCGGGATTGGGCGACTGACTGCTTACCAGACCTATTTTAGGGCTGCCTGGATCCAATTGTACACGAAAGCCACTCTTTTGAGCGATAGCTATAGCCTCCTGGAGTGTTTTATTGCGCAGGTCGGGTATAACTGTGCCTTGTGGCGTTGTGGCAGGTGTTGTTACCGTCGGACTCAGGCCCGGTATAGTAATAAACTGTAATTGTGTAGCCAGGTAGATACTGAAGCCAAGCAGGAGCAGGGCAGCGAGCAATATAAGCACTGTCACAATGCTGGCGAAACGAGAATCACGCTGATCTTGCTCTACGCCACCTAAGAGCGTACCACGTTTGAAAGGACGAGTAGAATCTGACCCCGACTGCGTAGGTTGCGGGCCATAGAATTGTTGATTTTGTGCGGAAGCGGGCAGCGTTGCTAACTTCTGTTTCTCTAGTGGAGCGAGCTGGTCAATGCGCGGTCCGTCACGCATCCCATTCTCTTGTGTGGAGAACGTGCTATAGGACGCGGGGGGGGCACTGCTGGGTGAAGACATGGCATGCCCAGGTGTACTTCGGTCGGTGGCATGTGCCCCATTACTCGGTTCGCTTGGACTAAGGGTTGGGTTTGGCGCACGAGGCGGAGTTCCACCAACGACCTTAGTCGCTTGGTTGTTGCCCATCTCTTCCTCGGCCAGCACTTCCAGGGCACGCGCCAATGCACTGCCGTCGCGATAGCGCATCTCGGGAACCTTTTCCAGACAGCGCAAGATAATCTCTTCCAGCGCAGGTGTGATGCTGTGATTGTACTGACTGGGAGGCAGAGGCGCGTCCTGAATATGTTGCATGGCCACCGCTACTGGCGTATCGCCATCAAAGGGAGTGTGCCCCGTGAGCATCTCATACATCACGATGCCCAGGGCATACACATCGGCTGCAGCGCTTACAATTTCACCCTGCGCCTGCTCAGGAGCATAGTATTGCACAGTGCCCAGAGTCATGCCCGTCGTAGTGAGCCGCTCGGCATCAAGATCTTTATAGACACTAGCAATACCAAAGTCAGTGAGCTTGATCGAGCCATTATCCCCAACCAGGATGTTCTGCGGCTTGACATCGCGATGCACGATTTCGCGGCGATGGGCCGCCCCTAGTCCCAAGGCGACATCGTGAGCGATCATCATCGCTCGCTCAGGGGTAAGTACCCCATATGAGCGCAAATAGCGGCGCAGATCCTTGCCCTCCACCAGCTCCATCACGATATAGTAGTTACCCTCACTCTGTCCATAGTCGTAGACTTGTACAATGTGCGGGTGCTTCAACGAAGAGGCTGCTTTCGCCTCGCGCTGAAAGCGTGTCACAAACTTAGGATCGGTGCTATAGACTTCGCGCAGGACTTTGACTGCTACCGTGCGGTTCGTGTGTGTATCGACTCCACGATAGATCACGGCCATACCGCCACGCCCTATTGGCTCTTGTAATTGATATCGCTCACCCAAAACTTCAATTTGCATAGCTCTCCACACTATACAGGCAGACGACTTCTGCAAGTCGTCCTTTCTTGCCATCAAACACTCGCAACGTGAGATTGTTCAACGGTTTCTTCTGCGCCCCTATTTTAACCTATTCTGCAACAGAATGGAACACTTTATGCTTGCCGCATTAGCCCGATTGTGTATGAAGTACCAATTACGTGTGGAATGTCGTTGTAGTAAGAACGCGCTCATCACCAACCCGTCGTGTGATACGTAATGCATCCATGTGTTCAAGCAGGGGTAAGACGTATTTGCGTGTTGCGCCGAGCAGATCACGCGCCTCGGCTGCCGTGATTTTATCATACTCTTCAAGGTAGGCCACGATTTTTGCGAGAGCTTCTTCATACGTTTCTCGCAGAAACAGCGTGCCCTCTGTCAGCTTAACAATCCGTCCTTGTTCTATGAGCGCAGCCAGTACCTCACTTCCCACGATAGCTTCCGCCTCAGCACGACCAGGAGGCATATACGGATGTAAGTAGAATGCCTGGAGCAATTGATCTACCTGAGCCTGCTGAGCAGTGCTAAATGTAGGCATGAAATCCGGCAGGCGAATAAGACCTCCACTTGAAGAGCATATGTTTGTCACCATTTCCAACAAGCCTTCTGTTTGTAGTGCCACGAAGACCTCTGCTGCCACCTTGGATGAAATATTGAGGCGCGTACGCCATTCCTCTTTAGAGAGTCCACTACGCAATGGATAGTGTTGATGGTGCTCGCGTACAAGCTGCAGCGCCTCTTCCACGAGTCTATCCCAGATGTGCTGTGCGAACCACAACGTTCCAACCTTGCGAACTCTTCTCTGTAATAGCAACGTCTCTAGTACCTGTAGCGTCACATTTTCAGCTAAATTGCACATCTCGGCAATATCTGCCAGTTCATAGCCTTGTAGAGTCTGGATACCTTTCGTCCCTATCTTTGTGCTTTTCGTTGTTGTGCCCGTAGTAGGCCGTCTATCAAGTGCGGCCAGCACTACTTCCTCTGCAGAGCCTTGTGCTAAGCGCTCTAGTGTCTCCAGGACTGGCAGTTGGAAACGGCGATGGTAGCGTGGGTGGACATTGATGACCTCCCCGCCACCGATAGTCGCGCTGGGAGAAGGGATACGTAGAATGAAGCGATCACGGCATGCGAGTACCGCAGGCCGACTAAGCCGCACCTGCGCCCACGCACTCTGACCGGGCTGCAGTTCATCCCTATCAAGCAGACGTATGCGAGCAGGAATCTCCTGCGCACCTACATACAGATCGATATAGGTATTATGCAGCAATGGCCATCTGGCATCGGCCAGCAAGGAAATGCGAGCATCGAACAGCAGTGTCGTGCGCAACTGGCCGGGCAGGGCAACGACATTGCCACGTGCGAGATCGCTACGAGCAATATTTGCCAAATTGATAGCGACACGGCTACCAGCCTGTGCTTTCTCGACCTGTTGACGGTGAGTTTGCAGACCGCGAATGCGCGTTTTTATCCCCTGGGGCAGTATCTCTACCTCTTGCCCAACCCTAAAAGTGCCATCGAGCAGTGTCCCGGTGACGATAGTGCCGAAGCCGCTCATAGTGAAGACACGGTCAATTGGCAGGCGTGGACGCCCACTTGTATAATACTCCTGCTCCTCACTGAGCATGCTGTCCAGTTCAGCCAGTAAAGTAGGCATGCCTTGCCCTGTGTAGGCAGAGACGGCTAGAATAGGCGCACCTGCCAGCGTTGTGGAGTTGAGTTGTTCTGCGACCTCCTCACGCACCAGTGCTAACCACTCCTCATCCACAAGGTCAATCTTCGTGAGCACGACTATGCCACGTTGCACGCGCAACAGGTCGAGAATCGCCAGATGTTCCCGTGTCTGTGGCATCACCCCCTCGTCTGCGGCAATGACCAACAAGGCAGCATCGATGCCTCCCACGCCCGCCAACATATTCTTGATAAAACTCTCGTGACCGGGCACATCGACAATGCTCACATCGCGTCCACTGGGCAGTGTCAGCCAGGCAAAGCCCAGGTCTATTGTCATGCCTCGCTCTTTTTCTTCTGCCAGACGGTCAGGGTCCATGCCAGTTAATGCCTTTACCAGTGTTGACTTGCCATGATCAACATGCCCCGCAGTACCGATACAGCTCATAATAGTTTTACTCGTCTGCTACTTGAGAATCACGATAATGCCTCATTATACATCATTTCCCTCATT
>JAFATZ010000068.1 GCA_019243675.1 Ktedonobacteraceae bacterium
TAGAATAGCGACATGCAAAACATTTTCCTCATAGGGCTTTCAGGTAGCGGAAAAAGCACAGTAGGCCGCATACTGGCGCAGAGGCTCGGCATGCCTTTATATGATATTGATAGGCTCGTCGAAGAGGAGTGCGGCGCGAGCATTCCAACGATTTTTGCACACTATGGCGAGCAGTACTTTCGTGCGTGCGAGAGCCGCGCACTGTCGAGGGCTGTGCAAACGGCAAGAGGAGCCGTTATAGCTACAGGCGGAGGTGTGGTTACATGCTCCGAGAATCGCGCTCTTATGGCCGAGCATGGGGTACGTATCTTTCTTGATGTTGAGCCTGCCACTGCTTTAGAGCGTCTGCAGGCTCAACATGAAACTATCTGTGCTCAGGGCATCGGTCCCGAAACACGTCCTCTTCTTGCTGGCGCTGACCCCCTTGCTGGGCTGCATACTCTCTTCAATGCGCGTATTCATTGGTACAAAGAGGCAGAATTTACCTGCTCAACTCAGCAGAAATCTACCGAGCAGGTTGTACAGGAGATGATAGCTATGTTCATAGCGGCAGGTGAATTGGGCGGAGTTGCGCCGCTTGTGCGGCATGTGCGTGTAGGGGAGGGATATGATGTGGTTGTTGATTGGGGTGGCATAGGGCGGCTCGTCCACTATCTTACGCAACTGCATGTACCTACGCGAGTCTTCATCGTCACCGACAGCAATGTTCAACGCCTGTACGCACAACCTGTTCTACAAAGCTTGACACGCTCAGGTTTTACACCGCACCTGTATACGATTCCTGCTGGCGAGACCAGTAAATCACAGCAGCAGCTCAGCGCCATCTATGATTGGCTGCTCGAACAGCGTGCCGAGCGTAAAGAGGCGATCATTGCCCTAGGAGGAGGCGTTGTAGGTGACTTGGTTGGCTTTGCTGCCGCTACCTATCTGCGTGGTGTCCCCTTAATACAGCTTCCAACGTCGCTACTTGCACAGGTAGACGCGGCCATTGGTGGCAAAACTGGTATCAACCACCCAAAGGGCAAGAATCTCATTGGTGCCTTTTATCATCCGCGCCTCGTGCTTGTTGACCCGTCTGCCTTGCTCACTCTGCCTCTACGGGAGCGTACCGAGGGATGGGCAGAAGTCGTAAAGTATGGTATCATACTCGACGCTGAGTTGTTTGCCCAGCTCGAAGCTAATGCACGTGCTCTGCGCGAGGTTTCTTCTCCTCCTGTTGAGTTGCTCTGTCGCATCATTGCACGCTGTATCGACTTGAAAGCTCAGATTATAGAAGAGGATGAGCGCGAACAAGGTAGGCGTGCTATTTTGAACTATGGTCACACCATAGCACACGCACTGGAGAATGTGGCTGGTTACGGAGAATGGTTGCACGGTGAAGCTGTCTCTCTCGGTATGGTCGTTGAGGCGGCAATGGCTCGCAAATCCGCAATGTTGACTGGCGATGACATGCGCCGCCAGAATCAACTGCTGACTGCGTTAGGCTTGCCCGTAACCTCCAGTGGCTCAGTACAAGCACAAGATATACTAGAGGCGATACAACTAGACAAAAAAGTGACCAATAAACAAGTACGCTGGATTATGCCACGACGCATTGGCGAGGTGACAATCACCCATCTGCCCGATGATATCGTGCTACCCGTAGTGACAGAGTACTTCGCGGAGAAACGTTAGCACAATGCTTACTGTTCTTGTTTTACACGGGCCAAATCTGAATATGCTAGGGACGCGTGAGCCTGCTGTGTATGGCACTGTGACGCTAGCTCGGATCAACGAGCTACTGCAGACGCGGGGGAAAGAACTGAATGTGTGCGTAGATTGTTTTCAGTCCAATCATGAAGGTGCGCTTATCGACTATCTGCAGCAACACACTGAGCATATTTCTGGTGTTATCATTAATCCGGGAGCGCTGACACACTATTCTATTGCACTACGCGATGCCCTTGCTGCGAGCAAGGTTCCAGCGGTTGAAGTGCATATCAGCAACATCTACGCACGTGAGGAGTTTAGGCACCACTCAGTTATTGCCGCCCTCTGTCGAGGGCATATTGTTGGCTTTGGCTGGCGTGGTTACATCATGGCTCTGGAAGCCTTGGTCGAATTATTGCAAGAGGAAAAAATATGAGTCAGGAAAATGTCAATAAGGTGCGCGCATGGCTCAGCGAACAAAACATCGACGCCTTGCTGGTGACGCAGCCACAGAACCGTTCCTACTTGAGCGGCTGGCTCTGTGACGATCCAGAAGGGGCGGGTGTGCTGCTTGTGAGTCAACAACAACAGATAGTGTTGACCAATCCATTGTATGCGGAAGTTGTGCAGCGTGAAGCCGTAGGCTGGGAGGTCATTGTTTCTGAAGGACGTGAGTATGCACCGCTCCTTGTGGCACAGGCACAGAAATACGCTTGGCACTGCATAGGCTTTGAGTCTTCAGCAATCACCTATGCAGAGTATGAGAAATTGCGCATCGCTGGCGAGAATGTCTATAGCCTTCATCCTTTCGAGCAGAGCTACGTGAGCACCTTGCGTCTAGTGAAACAGCCTCACGAGTTAGAACTGCTCAAGCGTGCTGTGGCCATTACCGATGAAGCCTTTGCCTACATTTGCCGCTGGATTGAGCCAGGAGTGACGGAGAAAGAGCTTGAGTGGGAAATTGTGCGCCAGATGGTCGAGCGCG
>JAFATZ010000039.1 GCA_019243675.1 Ktedonobacteraceae bacterium
TCTACATAACCTGTTGGGTGCAATTGCACCTTAGAACAAATATATCATAAAGGATGAGTCCTGTAAAGTGGTTTTCTTAAGTTCTTACATCATTTTCTGTTTCTTTCAACAATGAGAAAAACCGGATGACGTGGTGCCTCACGCTCAAATGCTTCAAGCGATGACCGGACGGTAACATCAAAAAAGGGACGTACTACAAATATCCTCTTGAGGTAGTGTTTGAGGATGGGCGCTGCGTCTGCGGCCCCAAGTTCGATCAACTCGACTGTTTCGGTGCGCCGCCCACGTGAGAGCATCACGTGTTCTGCGGCTCGTGCGTTGTGTACCCAGTTGACCGCACCGTAGGGTGCGACGAGCCAGCGCCTACCATCTTGTTCTACCAGGGTCACTGGTATGGTGTGCAACCGACCTGTCTTGCGTCCTCGTACTATGAGCAAGCAGGTCGTGCTGATTTTCACTCCTGCACGTAGCAGGAAGATGGCGACGATGTTCACAAGGCGTCTGGCAAAGCTTAAGCGGTAGGTTCGTGCCATTGTGTACATTCCCCTTCCGATAATTCTGCTACTATCCTATCACAGTTTCCACTACATTTTCAGATTGAGCAGGACGACATAGGGCTTGCAATTCTGCTCACACTTTCTCTCCAAAAATTTGGGGCGAGGATTGTAAGGCTCAGATCATGGTGTGTACTCATAGGCTCCGATATCGCACGCGTAGCCCTGGGGCCGTTTCACTCCTCGTTCGTCGGTAGTGATACCGTCGATGTGACAGGCATCAAGGGGAATGCGTTCAATGGCCGGACTACCCAAGAGCAAGGCGAGCGTTTGGGGCAAATTTCCAGCAAGTTGAGCGGCGATGCCTAGGTTGCCGTGCGGCCCAACGAGCACATCGTTGCTATGCTGTGTGTTTGCAGCGAAGGTTGCACCGGAAACATCCTGGAAGAGGTTGTAGCCACCTGAAGTGAGCGAACCTGCAATATCTGCGCTGGAGTGAGCGTGATTGCCTGCAATAATGCTATCGCGTACCTGGACGTGACTGGAGAGTGGTTGGGGGCCATTCACAATGGACAGGCCACCATCGTCAACTGCTGTGTTGTTATATATGGTAGAGAAAGTGATGTTTGCCTGACCTCCAAAGTTGAAGATGCCACCACCGTGACTGGTACTGCCAGAAGCAGTGTTGCCTGAGATGGTGCTATTGGTGAGGGTAAGCATACCTTGCGCTTGCGCTAAGCCTCTGTAACTATAACTGGCGATGCCACCGCCGTTGCCAGAAGACGTATTGCCTGAGACAGTACTGTTGGTAATGGAGAGTGTGCCAGAACTGAAGATACCGCCGCCATCGTCGGTACTGCTATTGCCCTCAATAGTGCTATTGATGAGGGTGACCTGAGTGGTAAGGCTATAGATACCTCCGCCTTGGCTGTGGGTGTTACTATGGTTAGAAGCCATGTTGCCCATAACAGTGCTATTGATGAGGGAGAGCGCACCAGTGTTAGTATAGATGCCACCACCATTGCCAGAGGCTGTATTGTCTGAGACGGTACTATTCGTGAGAGAGAGTATGCCGAAATTGCTAATGCCCCCACCAAAATCAGTAGTGCTATTGCCCGAAATGATGCAGTTAGTAAGAGAGAGCGTGCCTGCATTCGTGATGAAGGTGGAGGGAAGGTTCTTACTGTCCTTGAAGGCCATCCCAGAAATGGAAACAGGTGTGTGGTTGCTCACTTGAATGATATGCCCACTAGCGCCACTGCTGATAGCAAGGACGTTAGCCCCGGGACCGTGAATCTGGAGGGGTTTGCCAATGGTGAGGTCTCTGCTCTTTAGCATGATGGTCCCATGGAGGCCAGGATCGAAGGTGATCGTACTCATTGCGGGGGCGTTGTCTACGGCCCAGCGAAACGATCCTGGTCCATCATCGGCAAGCGTCGTTACCCTGGTTGGATCTGGCCGTTGATGGGTCAGAACCCAGCTTGCTGCTCCCGTCGTTGAGAGCAGGAGGAGTGCTACCACCAGGACAAGGGCGAGAGACTGGCCAGCACGACGCGTACTTGCTTGCAGAAAAGCGACCTCGTGCTGGCTGGGCACGTTGCGACTGGCCCACGCTTTCGCTTCTTTGAGCTGGGTGCCATGATAGAGGCGGTCGGCTGGCTTGCCACGCTGCTGCCACTGAGCCACGTCTTGGCTGATGGTCTGCTGTAGGTGGATATCTTCGCGTGCCTCACGCAGCCACGTCGATAGACGTGCCCATTCGCGGATCAGCGCCTCGTGGCTGACTTCAATGGTAGTGATGCCACCAAGATGATTGGTGGTGAGCAAACGAGCGGCAACAAAAGCATCGACGACCTGTCGGAGCATGCTCGTCTGTATGCTATTGGGCAAGGACAGTTCGGAGAGGGAGGCACGCCGACGCGTGGTGTCCTGCTCGCTCAGCCCTGGATCGATCAGGCGTAAAAAGAGGGAGCGTGTCAACTGACGATGCTCTTCCGAAGGCAACGACGCGTAGGTTGCCTCGGCATGTTTGGCCAGTGCTCCTTTCACCCCGCCCATCTCGCGGTAGGACTGCATGGTCAAACGATGGTCACTACGCTGCTGGAAGAGCTGATCGAGGGTGAATTCCAACAA